>USOM01000106.1 GCA_900556345.1 uncultured Clostridium sp.
AGATAATATAAGCTATTTAGTCTATAATAAAAATAAAAAAATGGAAAAAATTACCAAAAACTATTGCTTTTTTGTTGACCCTATAATATAATACAAATTGTAAAATTTTTACAATTAAATTTATATTTAGGAGGATAAAGCTGTGAAAGAGAAAATAACAGTATTAATTGCAGATGACAATCAAGAATTTAGCAGGACACTTGCAACATATCTTAGAAATCAAGAAGATATGGAAGTTATCGGAATTGCAAAAGATGGATTGGAAGCAGTAGACCTAATAAAAGAAAAATTACCAGATGTAGCAATATTAGATGTTATAATGCCTCATTTAGATGGACTTGGAGTATTAGAAAAAGTAAATAATAGTAGTAGTGAATTAGATAAAAAACCAATTTGTATTATGTTATCAGCTGTAGGTCAAGACAAAATAACCCAAAGGGCAATAAGTTTAGGAGCGGAGTATTATATGGTAAAACCATTTGATATTGAACTTCTAATGCAAAGAATTAGGGAGATTAAGAATTTTAAACCAAGAGGAACAAGAAACAATTTTGTTTTAAGAGAAATTAAAAGAACACCTTATGTTAATGTTAATTCAGATAAAGCAGAAGATAATCTTGAAGCTCTTGTTACTAATATTATTCACGGAGTAGGAGTTCCTGCTCATATTAAAGGATATCAATATTTAAGGGAAGCTATTATTATGGTAGTAAATGATATTGAAGTTATTAACCAAATTACGAAGAGTTTGTATCCACAAATTGCGCAAAAATTTGGAACGACTCCCTCAAGAGTAGAACGTGCAATTCGTCACGCTATTGAGGTTGCGTGGGGCAGAGGAGAAGTTGATTTGATGGAAAATATTTTTGGATATACTGTTTCAGCTGCAAAAGGAAAGCCTACGAATAGCGAATTTATTGCAATGATTGCTGATAAGTTAAGGCTTGAACTTAAGAGTGCATAGGAAAATTTACGAGAATAGTTAAAAATAAAGCAATAGGTTAAAAATCTATTGCTTTATTTTTGCAAAAAGTTTGTTCTGTTCGCTATTTAGCTTAGCCGTGCTATGTATTGTAAAAATTTTATAAAAGCCAAAATGATGAGAAAATTTTCTGATTGGGGACGGTTCTTGTAGCTCAAAAGAACCGTCCCCAATCAGAAAAAATTACAAATTAAAGTTAAAAATAGGAAAAATACTAATAATCAAAAAAGTATAAAACCCAGCAAAAACTCCATGTAAAATTTTCCCAATAACATAAGGTTTAATAGATAAATCAGATTTAGAGACAATACTAAAAACTTGTAGTAAAACAGAAAGCCCACCAAAGCCTAGCAAGATAGCTGTAACAATTATGTTTAGAGAAATATTTTTTAGTTTTATCATAGAAATCATATTAATACCATTTGTAATTTCAAACAAACCTGTAAAAACAGAAGCAATAATTTGTGAGGGGATGCCTAAAAAGTGGCAAACAGGTTCAAGTAAAATACAAACTAAACTTGTTATTCCACTAATATTTAAAATCGAAATTACAACTGAAAATAGTACAACAAAGCCTCCAATCATAAGAATTGTAGAAATAGCTGATTGAATGCTTATGCCTAGTATTTCTCCTAAGTTTGAAACAGTGATATTTTGAAGCTTATTATCATATTTTGATACGGTATATTGATGCCTAGTTGCCAAATTTTTCTTCCAAAACCTAAATATAATTCCAACTGTTATACTTCCTAAAATATGTGTTATAAATAATAACATTCCAATTATATAATTGCCAAATAAACTTATTCCGACAAGTTCCTATAATGAATAATGGACCAGAATTATTAGTAAAACTTAAAAGTCTTTCACATTCTTCTTTTGTACAAATATTATTATTTCTAAAATTAACAGCTATTTTCGCACCGAACGGGATATCCGACTTAGCCATCCCATAAAAATAGCGAAACTTCCTTCTCCTGAAATATTAAATAGAGGTTTCATTAATTTATTAAAGATTTTTCCTAATTGATATGGAATACGAGTTTTAGACAATACTTCTGTTGCGATGAAAAATGGAAATAGGGAAGGGATGACAGAATTTGCCCATAACTTTAGTCCTGATTTTGCAGCTTGCATATTTGAGGATGAAAATAGTATGAGATATATTAAAAAAATCAAGAAAATTCCTGATAGTAAATTTCGTTTTATTTTAAATACAAATACTCTGAAATGTTTCATTTAAAGCCAACCTCCACTATAATTTGTATGAGTCTGTTTTAGTATTTATACATAAAAATATTGTGGCAGAAAAACTTTGAGTTTTTTGCCACAACTATTGTTAATAATTCATATTACTTTTAGAATGTTGAGTACACATATCAGGTATGGTACCTTTTAAGAAGTATTCTGTAAAAGTATTAGGACAACTAGAATTGGCAACTTTTCCAGAGGCTCTACAAATTTTAGAAGTTAGTACGCCGTCTGTTTTTTCAAATTTCTTATTTGGAAGTCCAGAGTGAATATTTTTCATAACACTTGACCAAATAAGTCCTGCTGGGTTTTTACCATTAAAGTTAATGCTTTCATTCATATCAAATCCATACCAACAAACAGCTGTATAATATGGAGTAAATCCGCAAAGCCATCTATCATAATTTTCGTTTGTAGTACCTGTTTTTGCGGCTACATCCATACCTGAAATAGAACAATATGTAGCTGTTCCAGCACTTCCAGTAACAGGTTCTGTTAATAATTGTTTTAAAATAAATGCTGAATCTTTCGAAATTACTCTTCTCTTTTTTTGTTTAGATACTAAAATGGTTTCATTTGAATGTGAATATATTTTAGTATAAAAAGTAGGTTCTATATAAACACCATCATTTGCAATAGAACTATATGCACCTGCAAACTCAAGAGGGGAGATACCTTGGTCAAGTCCACCTAAGGCAAGAGCTAGATTTACATCTTTATCATTTAAAGTAGTAATTCCCATTTTCTTTAAATATCTAATTGATACTTGAGGGGTAAGTTGTTCCATAAGTTTTACAAAAGGTATATTTTGAGAAGATTCAACAGCTTGTCTTAAGGTAATTGATCCTTTATAATTGTCATAATCAATAGGGGAATACGCTTCTCCATTATAATCTGTAAATGTTGTTGGTTCATCTGCAAAAACGGTTACATTTGTTACTAATTTTTTTTCAATTGCAGGAGCAAGTACAGCAACTGGTTTCATACTTGATCCAGTTTGACGTTTCATTTGTGTTGCTCTATTAAATCCTCTTGATTTTGTTTTTTCACCTAATCCACCAGAACATGCTATAACATAACCATTCGATTGGTCCATAATTACAACAGCTGCCTGTGCATAGTCATCATTTTTTGATGATTTTAAAACATATTTTTTATTTTTACATTCATTTTCTACTACTTTTTGTATATCACTATTTTGAGTACTATATATAGAACTTCCTGATAAATAGAAATAGTTTGTTGCAAAGTCTTGAGATATATGTTTTTGGTTAGAGAAATCAGATATTATTTCATTTATAAGTCCATCTGTATGATACGAATATACAGATGAATTATTTTGCAGATTTCCCTTGCTAAATTTTAATCCATTATCTACTTGTGAAACCGCTTCGTTATATTCATTTTCAGAAATATAGCCTAATTCTTTCATTTTACTCAAAACAGTTTTAGTTCTTTTACTAATTTTCTCGGATTTATCAGTATCAGAAAAAGGATTATATGAGTTTGGCGAATTGTTAATTCCTGCTAAAAATGCACATTCTGCTAAACTTAAATCTTTAATATCACGATTAAAATAGTAAAGAGCCGCTTCTTTAACACCATAAATATTAGGACCTGTATAAATAATATTTAAATAAGCTTCTAAAATATCATCCTTAGAAAAACAACAATCTAAAACACAGGCATAAAACCATTCCTTAACTTTTCTTGAAATAGTATTAGAATCATCACCAGTCAAATTTTTAACAAGTTGCTGGGTTATAGTACTTCCACCAAAAGAGGAAGAGCCGCGTCTTATAACATAAGACAAAATAGCAGCTCCAGTTCTTTTAATGTCAACACCGTGATGCTTATAAAAACGTTGGTCCTCTATAGCGATATATGCGTTTTTCAAATTATTAGGCATCTCGAAAAGTTTTATATTATCTCTATTTCGTTCTGAACCAATTTCAGCAATTACATTTTTATTAGAGTCAAATACAGTGGAAGTAGAATTATTAAACATTTCCCTTGCAAGTGTTTTAAATGTATATGCTTTAAAAGCAAGATAACCTATAGATACAATTAAAAACAAAATTAAAATAATAACAATAAA
>USOM01000107.1 GCA_900556345.1 uncultured Clostridium sp.
TAAAAATAAAAAAGAAAATAATAATAATTCGTATAATTGTAGTGATTTAGTTGTTTACGAGAAAACTAATATAATAAAAAAACTAATAAGAAAGACAAAATCAATATTTCAAAAGAGGAAAAAACTATGAAAGAAAAATTTAAAATAGACAGAGAAAAACTAGAAAAAATAGTTAATCAATATGAAATAGATATAAAGGGAAAAAATAAAAAAGAGAAAGAAAAAATAAAAGAACAATATACCGAATTAGTTATTGATTGCCTTGGAACAAACGCTTTACGAGAAGCAATTCAAGAAGAACCTTTAAAAAAGGACGCAAGAAGTATATTAGAAAGAAAGGAAATAAGTGAGTTTTACTCTGATGAAGAGTGTTTACAGATGATAGAAGGACTTTCTAATTATGAAATAGTCGGCGATTGGCAATATTTTAGAACAGTTAAATCTCAATATTTATTTAAGTTACCTGAAAATATGCAAGAAGTATTCGCAGAAAATTTTGCAATAGGAAATGATGATGCCAAAAAATGCTTATTAAAATTATGGAAAGAACATATTAAAACTACAGGAACAGATGTTACGAGAGAATATTCACCAGGTTCTACGAATAATATAACCATAGAGTGCCATGCTGATGAAATGAGGTTTGTATTTGAAACTTTGCGGAAAAATGTTACCTGAAAAAGATGTATTTATGTTCCATAATGTAGACGAGTTTACTGGAAAGTGCATTATAGCCTGTCATTCAAGCAATCCGGATATCTTCCAATTTATTGAAAATGCAGCAGAATCTATGAAAGCATCTATGGATAATCATCAAGCAGTTGAAAATAAGATATTGGAAAATAATTATTGGGAAAGAAAATCGATTGAAGCAGAAAAATATGAAATGCCAACAATAGTATATCTTTCTAATGAGAATACTAAGATTCAAGAGAGATACAATGAATATAAAGAAATACTAGCTGCTTCAGTTGGTAATAGTAAATTTACTAATCAAATAAAAAAGGTTATAACAAGTGTTAAGAAAGCGACTGTGGATAAGGTTAAAAACTTTTGGAATAGAAGCAAAGAGAAAAAGTTAGATGGAGAAAGAGAGTAAAATTTATATTTTTAGAAATAAAAAATGAAAAAAATTCAAAATTTCTATTGACAAAAATAAGGTTATTGTATTATAATAATTTTTGTCAATACGAAATGCGGATGTGGCGGAATTGGCAGACGCGCTGGTCTTAGGAACCAGTGTCAACGACGTGGGGGTTCAAGTCCCTTCATCCGCACCAAGTACAGAATACCAAGGGCTTGCTAATTTGCCTTGGTATTTTTTTTGTCAATTTGCAGATAGTCTAAAATAGAATAATGAAAAAATATATAATGGAGGGAAAAAATTGAAAAATATACCTGTTCAAAAAAACAAAGAATATATAGTAAATATAATAGATAACGGTTTCGAGGGCGAGGGAATAGCAAAAATAGAAGACTATACCATATTCATTCCAGGAGCAATAAAAGGAGAAAAAATAAAAATCCTAATAGTAAAAGTTCAAGCCTCGTATGCATTTGGAAAAATAGTAGAGATAATAAAAAAATCAAAACATAGAATTGAGCCAGATTGTGCAACATACCAAAGATGTGGAGGATGCAATTTGAGGCACGTAGATTATGAAGAAACATTAAATATAAAACAGAATGCTGTGCAATCACTTGTGAATAAAACATTAAAAAATCCAATAGAAGTTAAAAAAACAGTTGCAATGGGAAATCCATATAACTATAGAAATAAACTTCAATTTCCGGTAGGAATAGATAAAAATGGGAATCCTATAATTGGAGTATTTGCAAATAGAACACATGAAATAATACCTATTCAAGGCTGTGCAATTCAAGATATAGAGTCAATACAAATTGCTAAATATGTAGTTGACGCAATAAAAAAATATAACTTAAGTGTATATGATGAAAATACAGGCAAAGGATTAATGAGACACGTTATAGTAAAAGCAGCTAAAAGTACAGGAGAATATATGGTGATTTTGGTAGTTAATGGTAATAAATTGCCATATAGCCAAGAAATTGCAGAAAGTTTAGTAGGTGAGTGTAGCTCTATTACATCTGTTATTGTAAATATAAATACGAAGAACACCAATGTTATATTAGGAGATAAAAATATTACAGTATATGGAAAAGATTATATTATAGATAAATTAGGAGATTATTATTTCAAAATATCACCACTTTCATTTTATCAAGTAAATCCTGTACAAGCAGAAGCTTTATATAATTATGCAATAGAGGCGGCAGAAATTACAAAAAATGATGTTGTATTTGATTTATATTGCGGAATAGGCACGATTTCAATTTTTATGGCAAAATCTGCAAAAGAAGTTTATGGTGTTGAAATTGTCGAGCAAGCAATAGAAATGGCAAAAGAAAATGCTAAGGAAAACAAAATAGATAATACACACTTTATTGCGGGAGATACGGAAGTAGTTTTAACAGATTTGATTGAAAAGCAACATATTATGCCTGATGTTATTATTGTGGATCCTCCAAGAAAAGGATTAGATAAGACTAGTATAAATAATATTTTAAAAGTTAAACCAAGAAGAGTTGTTTATATAAGTTGTAATCCAGCAAGCTTAGTAAGAGATTTGAGAATGTTAGAAGAAGAGTATGAAATTAAAGTAATTCAACCATTTGATTTATTTTGTTTTACTTCACATGTTGAAAATTGTGTGGTTTTAACTTTAAAAGATAATCTATAAATTTGATATAAAAATTAGTTTAAATAGGGGAAAAATATGGAAAATAAAGAAAAAAGAAATGAAAATAATGAGAAAAATAAAAATAAATTTTGGATAACATTTTTAGCTTTTATTGCAATAATAGTGGTTGTGATTATAGCTTTTGCAAAAGTATTTAATAATGATAACTGCGAAAATAATACACTAAGAAATAATCCAAATAACCAATTTTTGGAAAATCCAATGGTGACAGTAGACAAACCAATTATATATTTGTATCCAGAAAAAGAACAAAAAATATCTGTTAAACTAGGGCAACCAGAAAATATAATATGTTCATATCCAGAATATAAAACAGAGTGGAATGTAATTGCTAAACCTAATGGTGATTTAATAGATTTAGATACAAATAGAAATTTATATGCATTATATTATGAGAGCAAAAATGTTATAGACTTCAAAGTGGAAGAAGATGGATTTATAGTAAATAAAGCAGATGTTGCAAGCTTTTTGGAAGAAAAATTAGATATTTTAGGACTAAATGAAAGAGAAGCTGAAGAGTTCATAGTATATTGGTTACCAAGGTTACAGCAAAATGAATACAATTATATAAGATTTGCTACAACAGATGAAGTAAATAAAAATATGCCATTAGAATTTTCAGAAAATCCAGATACATTAATCAGAGTTCTTATGATATACAAAGGAATTGAAGAACCAATAAAGGTAAAAGAACAAAAACTAACTTCACAAGAAAGGACAGGATTTGTGGCTGTTGAGTGGGGAGGTAGTGAAATAAAATGAGTATATGGGACCATTAGGGTCGGTTCTTTTTGGTCCAATCAATCGAAAGGAGTGTGCAAAAATGAATTTAAAACAGCAAATTCAAAATTATAAACCATATAATAAACAAGAAGAAAAAGATAAAGAACAAATGTTAAAATATATAGATACTTTTACAGATGTGCTTACAAGAGAAAATACTAAGTGCCATTTTACAGCATCCAATTGGATAGTAAATAAAGAAAGAACAAAAGTAATAATGGCATATCACAATATTTATAATTCTTGGGCTTGGACTGGAGGTCATTCAGACGGAGATTCAGATTTGTTAAATGTGGCACTAAAAGAAGCAAAGGAAGAAACAGGACTTGAAAATTTAAAAGTTTTAAGTGATGGAATTTTTGGAATAGAAATACTTCCAGTAAAAAAGCATATAAAAAGAGGAAAATTGGTAGAAGAGCATTTGCATTTAGACTGCTGTTTTCTATTAGAAGCTGACGATAATAAACCTTTAAGAATAAAAGAGGATGAAAATAGCGGAGTAAAGTGGATTGATATAGATAAAGTTATTGAAGCATCAACAGAAGATGTAATGAAACCAATTTATCAAAAGTTGAATGAAAAATTAATGGGGATGAAAATAGAATAGAGGAGATTTATTATGAAAATAGGAATTGATTTGGATGGTGTTGTAATAGATAGTGAAACAACATTTAGAACATATGAAGAAATTTTTGATATAGATATTTTAAATGGAAATAATTTAATAAACAGAGAA
>USOM01000108.1 GCA_900556345.1 uncultured Clostridium sp.
TATATACTCCCTAATATTTTCTTTATAAATTTAAAAATCTTTTTAATTTTAACATATTAATTTTTTTATTTCAACTGTTGTTTTGGATATTTTTATTTTCCTCTTTAAACCCAAAATGCCAATACTTTGCTTTAATTTAAAACAAAGCATTGGCATTTTTCTATATTTCTATTTTCTCAATATTAATTCATCATTTAAGCAATCTATACATATTTTTGTATTAGGTAAAATTTCTTGTTCCAAAATTTTCTTAGCAATTAAAGTTTCCAATTTCTTCTGAACAAATCTCTTCAAAGGTCTTGCACCATAAATTTCATCATAACCATTTTCTATTAAATAGTTTTTGGCACTATCCGTTAATTCCAATTTAATATGTTTGTCATCTAACCTTCTTTCCAAATCTTTAATTAATAAGTCCAAAATCTTAGAAATTTCATTTTTCTTCAATGGTTTATATAACACAATTTCATCCAAACGGTTCAAAAATTCAGGACGGAAGCTCTGCTTTAATAATGTATTTACTTTATCTTGAGCTTCTTCTGAAATTTCACCATTCTCCCCTATTCCATCAAGTATAAACTCTGAGCCTAAATTTGATGTTAAAATTATAATTGTATTTTTGAAGTCAACGGTCCTTCCTTGTGAATCTGTTATACGACCATCATCTAAAACTTGAAGAAGTATATTAAATACATCAGGATGAGCTTTTTCTATTTCATCAAATAATACAACTGAATAAGGTTTTCTTCTAACAGCTTCAGTTAATTGTCCACCTTCTTCATATCCAACATATCCTGGAGGAGCACCAATTAATCTAGAAACCGAATATTTTTCCATATATTCAGACATATCAATTCTTATGATGTTATGTTCATCATCAAATAAACTCTCTGCTAAAGCTTTTGCAAGTTCTGTTTTACCAACACCTGTTGGACCTAAAAATAAGAATGAGCCTATTGGTCTACGAGGATCACTTATTCCTGCTCTTGAACGTATAATTGCTTCAGAAACTTTTTCAACTGCTTCATCTTGGCCAATTACTCTTTTATGCAAAATATCACTTAAATGTAATAATTTTTCTCTTTCACCTTCCATTAGCTTACTTACTGGTATTCCTGTCCATCTTGAAATAATTTTTGTTATTTCGTCTTCTGTAACTTTGTTTCTAAGCAAACCATCTTCCTTGCTTTTTTCTGATATTTCCTCTTCTTTTTCTAATTCTTTTTGCAATTCTGGAAGTTTGCCATATTTTAGTTCTGCAACCTTATTTAAGTCGTATTTTCTTTCTGCCTGTTCAATTTGAGCATTTGTTTGTTCTATTTCTTCACGTAATTTTTGAACTTTTCCAATTGCAGTTTTTTCATTTTTCCATTTTGCCATCATACTATCAAATTTTGTTTTTAAGTCTGCTTTTTCTTTTTGAATATCATGTAAACGTCCTTTTGAAATTTCATCAGTTTCCTTATTTAAAGCTGTTTCTTCAATTTCGTATTGCATAATTTTTCTAGAAATTTCATCTAATTCTGTTGGCATAGATTCCATTTCTGTTTTTATCATGGCACACGCCTCATCTATTAAGTCTATTGCTTTATCTGGTAAAAATCTATCTGATATATAACGATGTGATAATGTTGCTGCCGCAATAAGTGCATTATCTGCAATTTTTACTCCATGATATACCTCATATCTTTCTTTCAAACCTCTTAATATAGAAATTGTATCTTCAACAGTTGGCTCATCTACCATTACAGGTTGAAAACGTCTTTCTAAGGCTTGGTCTTTTTCAATATATTCACGATATTCATTTAAAGTTGTTGCTCCTATACAATGTAATTCTCCTCTTGCAAGCATTGGTTTAAGCAAGTTTCCTGCATCCATTGCACCATCTGTTTTACCAGCACCAACAATTGTATGAATTTCATCTATAAATAGAATAATCTTTCCCTCACTTTTCTTTACCTCTTGTAATACTGCTTTTAATCTTTCCTCGAACTCACCTCTATATTTTGCACCTGCAACAAGTGAACCCATATCTAGTGAAAATATTGTACAATCTTTTAATCCTTCTGGTACATCTCCCCTAACAATTCTTAGTGCTAGACCTTCTGCTATTGCTGTTTTACCAACACCTGGTTCACCTATTAAGCATGGATTATTTTTAGTTTTTCTTGATAAGATTCTTATAACATTTCTTATTTCTGTATCTCTTCCTATTACAGGATCTAACTTTTGCTCTCTTGCAAGTTTTACTAAATCTTGACTATATTTTTTTAATGCATCATACGTTTCTTCTGGATTATCTGTCGTAACTCTAGTATTTCCTCTAACACTTGATAATGCTTTTAAAAATGCGTTTTTTGTTATATTAAATGTTTTAAATAATTCTTTTAAATTTTTGTTTGCATCATCAAATATAGCTAACATTATATGTTCAACAGATACATAATCATCTTTCATTTTTGTAGCAGTTTTCTCGGCATCATTTAATACTTGGTCTACATCTTGTGAAACATATATACTGTCATTTGGTCTTGAACCTCCTGTCATTTGGGGCTTTTTGCTTATCTCTGTTTTTACTGCATCCTCAAAATTTTCTGATGTTCCTATCTTTTTTAATAATTCTTTTATTAAGCTATTATCTTGCTCAAGTAGTGCAAGTAATAGATGCTCTTGTTCTATTTGTGAATTATGGTTTTCTATTGCTATGCTTTGAGCTTTTTGTATAGCATCTACTGATTTTTGTGTAAATTTTTGTATATTCATCTTTGATACCTCCTTTTGTATCATTTTGTTCATTTTGGACCGGGTCTTTTGTGAACATTGTTCTTTTGGGACCAGTTCTTTTTCGAACAACTTTTATTATACCACTTTATTTTAGCACTTGCAATAGTAGAGTGCTAATTTTTTATAAAAAATTGAAGATTAGATTTTTAGTCTAATCTTCTTGTATTAAAAACTTATAATTTTGTTATACATTTCAATTGCGAAATTATCTGTCATTCCTGCAATGTAGTAAATAACAGCTTGCAAAAATTCATTATCACTTATTATAATATCCCTATGATTTATGTCTAAACTAAAGAATTCTTTTAGCCATTTGTTAAAATCATCAGCTAAGACTGGGCATATTTTTTTCATATCATCGTCTCTAAAATTCATTCTACTTAAAAACCAAAATAATTTATTTAAAACTAATTCAAAATAATCTACACTTCCAAGCGTTTTTTCTGATAAATAAATATTTTTGTAATTAAATTCTTTTAAGTTGTTTAGCATCTCAAATTTTTCATCTGAAAAACATAAACCATTTTCTAAGGATGAATTTTCACATAAATCTTTAATAAACATATTCAAAATAACCGTATTATTTATTTTTACATCTTTATCTAATTTTAATACTTCGTGCAATTCTTTAAGCTTTTTATCTAAAATTCCAAGTGTTATAGCATCTTCAATATCACGTCCTAAATAGGAAAGCTTGTCTGCAATTTTTACTACACAACCTTCCCACGTGTATGGTGCATATTGATTAGGATGCTCGTATTCATACAAGTCTATGTATTCTGTTCTTGGCTTTAAACCATTTTCATCAATTTCACCGCAATGTGAAATTATTCCATCACGTACTCCATAAGTTAAATCAAGTGGCTGAATTTTTCCTTCTGGTGTTTCTAAAAGTTCGACCTTATCTACAAATTCTAGTCCATTCTTTTCATGCCAAAATGGCTTTTGTATAAAATCTTTTGAAAGTTCTGATATTATTTTTTCTCCTTGATGTCCAAATGGACTATGACCTATATCGTGTGCAGTCGCAATTGCTTTTGTGAGTTCGGTATTTAGCCCAAAATATTTTGCAATTGTGTAACTGATGGATTCTACTAATGTTACATGCTCTATTCTTGTACAAATATGGTCATTTTCTGGTGAAAAAAATACTTGTGTTTTGTGTTTTAGTCTTCTATATGCTTTGCTATTTATTATTCTTGTATAGTCTCTTTCGAATTCTGAACGTATTTCATTTTCTCTTTTATATAGTGAATTTTGTCTTTTTATTATATTGTTCCAATTCGGATTTTCAGGGTTTGCGGATACTTTTTGTAGTAATTTTTCCATGTTTTTCACTCCTTTATTATTTTGTAAAATTCTTCTATAAACCATCTAAGCCATTCAAAGGTGGTGTTAAGATAGATTTTGGACACGAAAGCGTAGAGATGTTATAATAGTTTTAT
>USOM01000109.1 GCA_900556345.1 uncultured Clostridium sp.
CTATAATAACATAAAAATAAAGTGTTGTCAATAAAAAGTAACAAAAAAATACAAATTTTATGATTTACATAAATTTATTCTGCGTAAACATCATCAAATACAGGATCTGAAAAGAAATCTACTAAGGTTATATTAAAACCTTCACAAATATGTAACATAGTATCCATTCTTAGATGTTTAGTATCATTTTTCATAAAATCAGATATTGTAGGTAGTGATACTCCAGCAGCAGTAGCTAGATTCCATAATTTCATATTATTATCTTTTAATAGTTGTCTAATTCGTATTCTAGTTGCATCTGAAAGTTGCATAATTACACCTCTTTTCCTAGCAAATTATACCAAATAGTGAACATAAAAACATAAGGAAAAACTTAAAAATTAAGTTTTTCCTTACTATAGTATTGCAAAAAATATATATAGAACATCAAATTTCAACCCTACCTTCCGTAGCCTTCCCAAACTTAATTGTGAACTTTCTGTGAAAACCATTTACAACAAAAAACATAAATGATAATATAACCGTGTTAAATCAAAGAAAAAAGAATAAGGAGGAAACACCCGTGATTGAGGTAAAAAATGTCACAAAAAAATACGGAAGCTTTGTAGCCGTAGACGATATCAGCTTCACTATAAACGACGGAGAAGTTGTAGGATTCCTAGGACCAAATGGAGCAGGAAAAAGTACAACAATGAATATGATAACAGGTTATATTGAACAAACCGAAGGTAACATTATAGTAGATGGCTTTGATACACTAAAAAAATCAAAGAAAGCAAAAAAAGAAATTGGATATATGCCAGAAGGAGTACCATTATATACAGATTTAACAGTAAAAGAATTTGTAACATATATGGCAGAACTAAGAAAAGTAGACAGAAAAACCAAAAAAGAAAATGTACAAAAGGTACTTAAAGAAACTGGGCTAGACCAAATGCAAAACAAACTAATCAAAAATTTATCAAGAGGACAAAAACAAAGAGTAAGTCTAGCAGGAACATTAGTTGCAGATCCAAAGATATTAATATTAGATGAACCAACAGTTGGACTAGATCCAAAACAAATTACGGAAATAAGAAGTCTAATAAAAAATCTAGGAAAAAAACATACTGTAATATTAAGTTCACATATCCTATCAGAAGTAAGTCAAATATGTGACAGAGTAATAATAATAAATAAAGGAAAAATAGTTGCGATAGACACTCCTGAAAACCTAGAAAAGAAAGTATCAGATAACAACATTGTATATGTAACAGTAGAAGATAAGGAAAACAAAATCGATGGTATAAAAGAAAAAATAACAGGAATAAAAGAAATAAAATTAGTCAAAGAAAATGAGGACAAAACAAAACAATATGAAATAACAGGAGAAAATGACGTAAACTTAAATAAAACAATATTTAACGAATTTGCAAAAGAAAATATAACAATAGTAGAAATGAAAAAAGCAGAAGCAACACTTGAAGATGCATTTATGAAAATAATAAAAGAAGGAGGAGATAAATAATGGGAGCAGTAATAAAAAAAGAACTTAAAAATTACTTCTTATCTCCAATAGGATATGTTGTAATAGGAATATTTTTACTAGCATTTAGTAGTTTCTTTTATTTAACTACAATAGGACAATCAAGTATAGATTTAACATATCTATTTTACTATACAGCATTATATGGACTAATGTTTATAGTACCACTTCTTACAATGTGGACATTTTCGGGTGAAAGAAAATCAGGAACAGACCAATTACTATTAACATCACCTGTTAGTATGTTAGGAGTTGTAATAGCAAAATTTTTATCAGCCTTACTATTAATAGTAATACCAGTAGTATTTACATTAATGTATTTTGGAATTTTATGTTTCTTCGAAATGCCTAATATTCCAATATACCTAACATCAATTTTAGGATTTTTACTACTTTCTATGACATATATATCATTTGGTACACTTGCATCAAGTCTTACAGAATCACCAATAATTGCAGGAATAATAACATTTGCACTTGTATTTGCAGCAACTTGGGTACCATATTTAGTAGATAGTTTATCAAATTTATCATTAATGGATCAATTCATAAACTTCTTATATGGGCAAATAAATATAGGTTCTTGTGTATTATTTGTAACATTAACAGTTGCAAGCATTTTAATTACAATGATAGTTATGCAAAGAAGAAAAAGTGTGAAATAGGAAAGGAGTAAGAAAATTGAAAGAGAAAAAAGAAAAAAAGCCAGCTAAAAATACAAACAAAGAAAAGTTTGGAACAAAATTTGTAAATACAATAAAAAAGAAATGGCTTATTAGTGGAACAAATACATTACTTTTAATTGCAATACTAGTTGCAATAGTAATATTAATAAATTCAGCAGTACAATCATTAGATTTAACACCAATAGATTGTACATCAAACAAAGAATATACATTAACAAATGAAAGTAAAGACAGAGTAAAAAATATAAACAGTGATGTAAATATTTACTTTGTTGGATATGAAGATTCTGCAACACAAGTAAATTTAGCAAAACAATACAACAAAGCAAATAGCAAACTAAATGTAGAAGTAATAGATACAAACGAAAGAACAGATATAGCTTCAAAATATAATGTTACAAATGATAGCAAAGCAATAATAATAGAAAATGGAGAAAAATCAAAAACATTATATTCAGATGATTTATATACATATGATAGCAGTTATCAAACAATAGATTTAACTGAAGAAAAAATAACATCAGCTATTTTAAATGTAACATCAGAAAAAATAGCAAATGTATATTTTCTATCAGGATATTCTGATTATTCTCTTGAATATTCAGGAGGAATGTATTATTTAGCATCATATCTAAAAGATGAAGTTTTAAATTATCAAACTTTAGACATATTAGTAAAAGGATCAATTCCAGAAGATTGTGATACATTAGTTATAACAACACCAAAAAAAGATTTTGATGAATTAACAACAAATGAAATTACAAAATACATAAACAATGGTGGAAAAATATTATGGTTAAATGCTAGCTACTCAGAACAAAAAGATTTACCAAATGTAAATAAAATATTAGCATTATATGGAATAAATCCATTTGAAATTGGATATGTATATGAAACAGATAACTCAAGAACAGCTTTAGGATATGCAAGTTGTATAGTTGAAGATTTAGGTTCAACAGATATAGCAAAAAAATTAACAGATGCAGTTTTATTAAATGCAACAAAAATAAATGTAAATACAGATGAACTTACAAATTTAGGAGTTACTGAACAAGCAATAATATCTACTTCAAGCACATCATATTTTAGAAAAAATGTTTCAAATACAGCAAGTGGAACAGACGGAGATGAACAAGGTGGATTTACAGTAGGTGGAATATTTACTAAAAAAATATCAAATGGAACAGAAGAAAATGAAGATGAAACAAGTGAAAACAATAGTGAAGAAAATGCTATAACATCAACACTTGTAATCTTTGGAGATAACAATTTTGTATCAGATATACAAATAACAAGTCAAGTAAATCCAATGGTATTTTTAGCAAATAACAAAGACTTAATGCTTAACTCAATAGCATATTTAACAAATAATGACGAAGACATAACAATAAGAAAAGATTATACAAAATCAAGTGATTTCACACCAACAGATGGTCAAAAATTAACAATAGTTAGAATAATCTTTATAGTACCAATAGCTATAATATTATTAGGATTTATAGTATGGCAAGTAAGAAGAAGAAAGAAATAAAATCATAAATAAAAAGCTCCTGTATATAATAATACAGGGGTTTTTATGATTTTATTTACAATTATAGGAGCAATAATAGGGGCAGGTTTTGCCTCACGGACAAGAAATATATTTATTTTTTTATAGATTTGGAACAAAAGGCCTATTAGGAATAATTATATGTAACATTATTATGGCAATTATAATATATAAAACTTTAAAAATTTTATATGAAAATAATATAAACACATATAAAAATTTTTTAGATAAAATATTTTTGGAAAATGATTATATAAATAAAAATGATATGGAAAAAGAAATTAAAGAATATATATCAGATTTAAAAAGTAAATATCATTTAGCCATAGTTACTAGAGAGTTCCATAAATGTAAAAATGTTTTAGTTAGAACTACTGAAATTAAAAGTAAAAATAATTTAAAAAAGCAAGATAAGGATAAAGAAATAGAGATTGATGATTGGTATATAAGAC
>USOM01000110.1 GCA_900556345.1 uncultured Clostridium sp.
TACTATTATATGTTCTTCTATTATTTATTATTTCTCTAGGAGATACATACATTAATTTTTTCATTCCATTTACTTCATAACTTGATATTTTGGCTATTTTATATGTATAATATCCTGAACTTGCTTGTGTTTCATTCAAATTTTCTAATACTGTTTGCTTATCTACTATTGTTGCATTATCTATTATATTTTGATTTTTTTGAACCTCTTCATCTGTTATTGTTCCTGTATAGTCTATAGATTCTGAATCACAATCTATTCCATAAGCTTTTTTTGTGGTAGATATATTGCTTTCTATGTATTTTTTCTCTTTGTCAAATTCATTTTGATTTACAAAGATTAAATCAAACATTAACATTACTATAAATAAAGCCACTAGATAAATAGGAACTACTATTAAATCTTTTAAAATTTTTGATTGTTTTCCTTTTTTAAAACTGTTTATTGCCCTAAATATAGATACAAGTAATACTACTCCCAAAATATTGTATCCCCAATATTTTATAGTACTATCAACTAGCCCTGCTCCTGCCAGTTTTATTCCATTATCTGTTGTTAGGAAATTATCAAATACTATATCCATTGAGCAAACTACTATATATGCACATAGACCTATTGCTACTAATCTTATATTTCTGTATAAAGTTTTCATTGCTAAATTTTGTTTTAGTGTTTCTCTATCAACACCATCAAAATATTTGTTAAATACTATTACGTAATATATAAATGTATATATTATTATCCCAATACATATTGCAATAAAATATAACACCGCCATTTTAAGTAACGGCTCAATAAACATAAAAAATGATACATCTAATCCAAATATTGCATCCATCTCTCTAAAACTTGTATTGCTTATCCACAAGATTATATTTGGTGTAAATTTTTGTCCTACAATTAGGCTTTCTATAATTGCTGTTACTACTGCTATTGATTTATTTGGAAGCCTTGGTACTTGTTTATTTTCTTGCTCGAAAAATACTTTTAATCCTTTTTTTATTTTTCGACCTGAAAAATACATTATTATATATACTAATATGAAATTTATTATTAATACTCTATAGTAATATTTTTCTTTAGTTAAAAATGTTTGTAAATAATTCTCTCCTAGCTCTTTGTATTCTAAATAGCTTCCTCTGAAGTTTATGTAGGCAATTACCGCACATACTATTAAAAATACTGTAACTAGGATTCTACGAAGTGTTAATATTTTTTTATTTTCCATTTTTCTCCTCTTTTCCTTAAAATTCTTGTATATTATAGCATATATTTGGGTAAAATGCAAAAAATTCCAGTATATAACTTTTATTTAAGTATATACTGGATTTTATTTTATATTATAGCTTTTGCAAAATCTTCGCTATTAAATATTTCCATATCGTCAATTTGTTCTCCAACACCTATAAATTTTACTGGTATTTTGTTTTCTTCTACAATTCCAACTACTACTCCACCTTTGCTTGAACCATCAAGTTTTGTTAAGACTAAGCCTGTTACATCTGTTTCTTGCTTAAATGCTTTTACTTGATTTATTGCATTTTGCCCTGTTGTTGCATCTAATACTAAAAGAACTTCTTGACTTAGGTCTCCCATTTCTTTATTTATTACTTTTTTAATTTTATGAAGCTCGTCCATTAAATATTTTTTATTATGCAAACGTCCTGCTGTGTCTACTATTAACACATCTGCTGATGTTTCTTTTGTTCTTCTTATTGCCTCATATACAACTGATGCTGGGTCGTGTCCTTCTTCTTTTTTTACTAGTTCACATCCTGCCCTATTTGCCCATACTTCTAACTGCTCTACTGCTGCTGCTCTAAATGTGTCTGCTGCTGCTATTACTACTTTTTTTCCATCTTGTTTTAATCTGTTTGCAATTTTTCCTATTGATGTTGTTTTTCCTACTCCATTTACTCCAACTACTAGTATTACTGATGGTTTTGTATCTAAATTTAGTTTGTTTTCAACTTCATCAAATATTGCTTTTATTTCTTCTCTTAATGCCCTCTTTACTTCTTCTTCGTCTTTTATGTTATCTTTTTTTATTCTTTTTCTTAGGTTATTTACTATTTTTACTGATGTATCTACTCCCATATCTGACATTATTAGTACTTCTTCTAGTTCTTCTAGAAAATCTTCGTCTACCTTTCTGAAGTTGCTAAATACATTATTTATTTTTGTATTGAATGATTCTTTTGTTTTGTTTAGTCCTGTTTTTAATTTATCAAAAAATCCCATTTTTATGTTTTCCTCTTTTCTTTGTAATTTGGAGCCACTAAGCAGAATCGAACTGCTGGCCTACGGGTTACGAATCCGTCGCTCTACCAACTGAGCTATAGTGGCATAAAGATTAGTGAAAACTATGTTTCACTAACCACATTTTTATTCTCATTATTTTTATTAACAACAGTAGTTGTAGATTTAACAATCTGAACACTATCTCCTACATTTAATCCATAAGTAATTTCTACATAATAATCATCAGATATTCCTGTTTTTATATAAACTTGTTTTGCTGTTCCATCATCTTGAACAACATCAACATATTCCTTACCTTCCTCATCTTTTTGAACTGCTTCTACTGGTAAACCTACAACATTTTCTGCTTTTTCAATAATTACAGTACAATTAGCTTGCATATTTTCTTCTAATCTTTCATCAGGATTTGTTATTTCTACATTTAAAGTTGATTTGTTATTTATGTCTTTGTTTATTTTTGTTACTTTGCCGACATAGTTTAAGGTTTCTTCATCTTTTTTTATAGAAATTTCAACATCTTGGTTTTCTTTTGCTTTTTCTAAGTTTTTATCTTCTATTGATAATGTGATTTGATATGTTTTTTCTACATTTTCATTATTTTCTGTTTTATTTATATTTTCTTGTACATCACTGTTTTCTTGATTTTCAATATTTGTACTGTTATCTTTTTCTTTATACTCGATATTTCCTGTTCCTGTTAGAGTATTTTTTATAGTAACCGTTGATGCTTTCATTTCAATTATACTTGTTGTTGTAACAGTGCTCTCCCCTATATTTTTTGTTTTTTGACTTACAACAATACTGTATCCTAAAGATATAGCTAGTGCTATCCCCATTATTAATATAATTATCCAAGATTTATCTTTCATTTAATCGCCTCTTTATTTAAAACTTTTATTATTATAAATTAAAATTTCTAAAAATACAACCTTTTTTCAATTTTTGTTGCTGAAAACTTAAATTTGTAGTATCATATAAAATAGGTTAAAAGAGATTATATAGAAAGGAATGTTTTATGAAATCAATTGATATATTATCAACTTCAAGTAATCAAACAATGAATATTGCAAAAACTTTAGCTAAATATTTATCAAAAGGTGATACTGTTGTTTTAACAGGTGAACTTGGTTCTGGAAAAACAAAATTTACAGAGGGTTTTTTGGCCTATTATGGATTAGAAGAGGAAATTTCAAGTCCAACATTTAATATTGTAAATGAATATATATCAAATTCGGTAAATATTTACCATTTTGATGTTTATAGATTATCAGATACAGACGAATTTTATGCTATCGGTGGAGAGGAATATTTTGAAAAAGGTGTATGTTTAATCGAATGGGGTGAATTAATAGAAGATGCTTTGCCTTTTGAATATATTCACATTTCATTTGAAAAAACAGCTGTCGAACCAGACTCACGTTTATTAAAAATCACCGCTTTAGGAGAAAAATATGAATTAATTTTAGATAAAATTAAGGAGGAATTAAATTGAAAATTTTAAGTATTACAACTTCTAGTAAAATTTGTGGAGTAGCTATTTTAGAAGATACTAATATTATTAAGGAAATAAATTTAGATAATGGTTTAACACATTCCGAGGCCCTAATGCCTCTAATAAAGCAAATATTTGAGGAAACTAACCTAACTCTTTCAGATATGGATTTACTTATTTCTGATATTGGTCCTGGTTCATTTACAGGTATAAGAATTGGAATTGCAACAATAAAAGCCTTTGCTGATAGTTTAAATATTCCATCTATTGGTGTAAGTTCATTAGATAGCTTAACATATAATTCTCAAAATATGGGTGTTATTTGCTCTTTAATTGATGCTAAAAAAAATAATGTATATTGTGAGATTTTTGACTGTCTCTTATACACACTGACGCTGCCGACGATACTCCTTGTGTAGATCTCGGT
>USOM01000111.1 GCA_900556345.1 uncultured Clostridium sp.
CTATATAAGTTGATAGATATAATTAATTGAAGATTATGCTATTTATATAAATATCAATAGCACACTGGACAGACTATATTATAATCATCTATCCATCTTCTACTCTTCCACTATCTGCCAATTAGAATATAGAATAAAATGAAAATTATATTTGTAGTTATATAAGGAGATATATTATGGAACAATACTCTCGCCGATTTATTGAGGAATTAGCTAATCACATTGATCCAGTTATTATTGATTATTTCAATAAGAAAAGAAATTTGTTAAACTTCTCTGCTGAAAATGTAGCTGAGTTAATTGATGAAACTCTTATGGAATATCTTGATGGAAAGACCAGCCGTGAAGATTTAGTACCTATAATTAATAAGGTAAAGAAATCACGTTTACAAAAAAGATCACGTTGGTACAAATCATACATTAATGATATTGATACAATCAGCATTGACGATGCCAAACACCCTTTAGCTACTGTTGTTGCTATGGCAAAGACTCTTCCTGTTGAAGATTATACTAAAATGTTTGGAGATAAAGATTTACAGGAAATTATCGAAGATAAGAAAAGAGCTGCAACAGAATGGAAAAATGATTCCAATACTCTTTTAATTGATTTCCCAGGTATCTCATCTTTTACTTATAACTCAATATATAATTCTTTAAAGAATGATTTGATTATTAGTGCTTGGAAATACATAGAAAGTGAACTTGCTGGTAATATTGACTCATACCTTCGTTTGTTCCCCGTTGACTTAGTTGACAAACCTCTCTTCAGTCCCTCATCTTTTACATTAATGATGGAAACAGCATCTGATAATCTGTTAAAAGAAATTATCAGAGATGAAGAAGGTCGTGAACTTTTGGAAGTGACTGTCAATAGTGGCAAACTTACTCCACCAAAGGCTATGGATTCTAATGACCTGAAATTAGTTAATGCTTTTATATCTAATATTAATATGCAGGAATTCTCTAAAGAGAAATCTGTAGTAGTCGATCTTAATACTCTTGGTAAAGAAATTGTCGATTATCACGTTGGTAAAAATGTGCTCAAGAAAATTTCTAATTCTTGTAGAAAGCTTGTAGAGTACAATTTCTATTATGAGGAAGCTGGCAGTAAAATCTATTTCAACTTATTTGATAATATTGTTATCAAAGAAGATGCTGAAAGACCTTATGCCATAGCTCAATTTGGTGAGGTACTAAGTAACGCTATTATAAAGAAAAAGTTAATCTCTATAACTTCTGCTTCTTATGATGTTCTTGATAATAACCTTTCAAGAATTATATGCTATGCAATGAAATGTGAACAGATTGCTAATCAGGAAACATTGATGAGTGAGTATAGTTATACTTACTTCCAGAAGATTGTTCGATTTAAATTAAAAAATAAAAAGAAGAACTTACAATTAATTCAGGAATCTTTACAGGAATTTGTAGATAACAATATTGTAATCGATAGCTTTGAATTAAAAAATGGTGTATTTATTATTAACTTCCTTCCATTATCGGAAGCTGAAATTCAGGATTTGAATTTTGATAAAACTAAGATGATAGACAATGCTCATTAATAGACGAAATAGGGATTTTTTATTATAATTATTTGCCGTATGTTTTTACATACGGCTTTTTTATGTGAGCCTTACAGAGAGCTCTTATGTAAGCCCTATGAAGTTCCTTTTGTACACTGTAAGGCTCACATAAGAAGCTCCGTAAATTTTATAGCATACATTCTCCTAGTTCCTTTTGAAAATATGTGCAATGCAAAGAACTGCCTTTGTCTGAAACCGTATGCCAGATGGTGTAGTGGATAGATAGAATAATTACTTGCCTGCCACTCTATTTTAATCAAATCAGAAACTATAAATGTCTACATTTTTATCATCATAATTAAAGTGTAGATAATTAATTGATAACTAAGAAAATTTTATTGCACTTTTTTTATTTACTTAATTATCTGTATTTCTTTAAGTTTTGTCGTGTTTTTTTTATTTTTATCAGATAAATCTTTTATATATCCCTTAAAAT
This sequence comes from uncultured Clostridium sp., assembly GCA_900556345.1. Taxonomy (GTDB): domain Bacteria; phylum Bacillota; class Clostridia; order TANB77; family CAG-508; genus CAG-269. The sequence continues at coordinate 2,023 of USOM01000111.1, forward strand.
AGGCATTTGTTATTTTTTTATTACAATTTTACTGTTTCCAGCAGCATTTTTTAAATAATATGTTAAATTTATGTAGATATTTTTAGAGTAAATTTTTAAAAAGTAGATATTTTTGGAGTAAAATATCATTTTTTTATTGATTTTTCTCCAATTTTCTATTCTATTTATATATTTATATATTGTATATAAATACTTTTTCTACATTTTTTTTTTGAAATTTTATCCACAATGTCTACATTTTTGGCTTAAATACTGATTTTCCTTAAAATACCACTACCCTATGTGGATAGCTGTTAACTATATGTAGATAAAAAAGTAGTAAAATCCACAAAATATTTATTTTGACTTCTACAAAAAAAATTTTATTAAATTAAGTAGATAATTTTAGAGTAAAACACTTTGATTTTGTGGATAAGTAGACAATTTTAGAGTAAAACAAGTTAAAAAATACACTTATGTGGATAAATTTTGAGTAAAAACAAGAATTTGATTTTATTTGATAATATTGTTAAATTATCCATAAAAAGGAGGTGGGAATTTTGGATAATTTTACAAATATAGGCAAAGCTGTATTAATTCAGGCTCTTGGTATTCAGCAAAATTACACAACAATTATTGATTCTTCTGTTGAAGTTACCGATTACTCAAATGATAACTGCTCTACTTGTAAATATAAAGCAATTATCGAATCCTTCTCCAGCGATAATGATATCTACAAAATGGCTATTGATAATTGTAACAATTGTCCACATAGAATTCTCACAACTAAGAACGTAACTAAAAAGATATATCATAATGAAAAAAATCGTTATGGCTATAGACCTATGTTAAAATCAAATGCACTTAAGCTATTTATGTTATTACATTTTTATCATCCGGATCGTTTTGGGATTATAAAAGAAATTAATATCAAAGAATTGGCATCTATTCTTAAATGCAACATTAAGACGATTTGGAATAATCTTGACATATTATCATCTTATACTTATATATCATATTCCAAAACTTCATCATCTATTATTTCATTGCTTATCAATGATTATGAGAATTATTACCTTCCTGCTAACAAAAACGGCAGGGGATTTTTAGTGCTTTCTAAGGAATTAATTACTAAACTTTTTGATATTAATTCAATTGTAACATTAAGAATTTACTTGCGTGAGCTTATCAACCTTGATAGTTCTAATCTTAAGGGTCAGGCAAGCGTGGATCACAAATCAATATCTGAAATAAGACATATGCTTCCTAAGTATTGCAAGCCTTGCATTATAAAACAACATATGTCGAATTCAGATGCTGATATTTTTAATGTCACTATTAATGATAATATCATAAGATTTGAAATTTCTTCAAGATATATTGCTAAGAAGCAAAAACAAATTCTATTAGAAGAAAATATTGACCGGTTAAAGTCATTTATTAATGATTTTAATACAGTAATTCCTAACATTAACTCAGGTGATATTCCACCTGTACGTTTTAGAGAATTTATTAATATAGACACTAATATATCAAATTATAAATTGATTAAAATCAGTAAACTTGATTTGGAGGATTTAGCAAATATAGCCGTTCACTACTCTTTCGATTTATTGATGTATGCGTTAGCAGATATCTATAGACAATATATAGTGTATGAACGATCTATAAAAAATATTCCTGGTCTTGTATCAACGATAATTCGTGCTAATGTTAGTAAATTAAAAAAGGCTGCTTAAAAAGCAGTCTTATTTTCGTGTCTTGTATTCGATTTTTATATCAATATATGTGATATTCTTAATTAATTTTAATAAAAAAAGCAGGCTGCACATTTTTTTTATTTTCTTTTTTTCAATTTTTATGAATGATTCCTTTTATAATTTATTTAATATATAATTAAAATACTAATTTAACAAATTTTGATAACATTTATATTGAAGATTTATTAACATATGGAAACTTTTCAACCACTTTTTTATCCTTTTCGACTATAATAATTATTAAAAAGACATTTCATGAAAATAATAGACCATAATAATAATTAATAGACTTGTTTATAAAAAATTTATTCTTCAAAAAAAAATATCCGACTTTGAATTAGTAACTAATGAACTATAAAAAATTGTTGAAAGCCTTATAAATACAGTGTCTATGTTAATTTAATTTATCAATATATG
>USOM01000112.1 GCA_900556345.1 uncultured Clostridium sp.
TTCTAAAACTTCATAACTTGCATCTTTCATATTTTCATAATCAATTTTAACTAAATCCTTTTCTTCTTCTCTAGAATATTTATCAAGAATTTCTTGAGGAAGAACGGTATTACTTACAATAACACAATCAACTGTATTAGGACCTAAATATTTTTCTAAAGTTTTTAGATGGTCACTAACTCCAAAATTATCGGTTTCACCAGGTTGAGTCATCGCATTACAAACATACATAACTTTTGCTTTAGATTTATTTATTGCTTCAACAACATCTTTACAAATAAGATGTGGAAGCAAACTTGTATAAAGACTTCCCATACTTAAAATAATTAAATCTGCATCTGCTATTGCATCAAAAACTTCAGGAAAGATAGTTGGCTCTTCTTTATAAAAAATACGTTTATATTGTTTGTGTGCATGTGTAATTTCTTCTTCACCTTCAATAATTTCACCATCAACAGTTTCTCCCATTAAAGTTAAATAATCTTCTGAAAGTGGAAGAACAGTATGTTCAACTCTTAAAAGTTTACTAAAGTACTCAATACTTGTTTTTAAACTACCTGTTTTTTTATAAAGTGATGTTAAAATTAAATTTCCCATAGAATGACCATTTAAATCACTATATGTAGACATTCTATATTCCATAATATCTTTTACCTCACTAGGAAGAGTAGATAGATTGCTCAATACATGACGTATGTCTCCAACAGCAGGTGTATAAAATTCTTTACGTAATCTACCAGTACTACGTCCATTATCTGAAACAGTAATTACAGCTGTTATATCAACAGGGAAATATTTTAAACCTCTTAAGATAGTAGAAGCCCCTGTACCTCCACCTAAAAGTACTATTTTTTTTCTTTGCATATTTCATTCCTCCATAAATTGCTATGTATATTTATCTTATAAATTTTGTTGTAGTTCATCTAAACTTGCAAATTCGGGAATAGGAAGATTAGTTTCTATTTCGGAATATGTATCGTTTTTTCTTCTAATTCTAAAAATTTTAAAAGGTTGATGTTGGTAAATTGATATTAAATCTTTTGGCTTATCATCAATAAATATACATTTTGAAAAGTCAAGAGGTATGTCACCTTTTATAGATGTTGTTGGAAAAATGCCATCAACAAATGTGAGTAAACCAGAACCTGCAATTTTTACAGCTTGGAAATATACCTCATTTTCATTATATGATAATATGTATACTTTATGATTTTGTGCTTTTAAAGCTTTTAAAAATGGAATGCTATCAGAAAACAGATATTGCTTTCCATTTGAAATTACTTCATTTACAATTTTTGTTGCATCTTCTATGTTGTAATTATATTGATTTGCAAAATATTCAATCAATTTATATATATCATAAATATTATTTGTTCCTCTTTTAAATTTATCTTTAAGGTTTTCAAATATATTATTATAATCTTTATTTGATTCTTTTGAAATGTATGAAGCTAAGGCTTTTAACATATCTTCCGTAAGCAAAGGAGTGTTGTATAAGGTGTGATCAAAATCTATAAAAAAGTTCATTTGGCTTTCCTCCTAAATTTTTAAAACTTTTTATATATTAGCACAATGGGGTGGCTTAAGTCAAGGATGATTGGAATATGATTTCAACATTTTTCCTCCATTGTATTGAATTCTTAAGCAAATTATGCTATAGTAAAACAAGAATAATCCAAAGGAGGAAAAAATTATGATAGCAATAGGAAGTGACCACGGAGGGTACAAATTAAAAGAAGAAATAAAAAAATATTTAAGTGAAATAGGAATAGAATATAAAGATTTTGGAACAGATTCAGAAGAAAGAACAGACTATCCAATATATGCAAAAAAGGTTGCTGAATCAATCCAAAATAAAGAATGTGATAAAGGAATATTACTATGTAAATCAGGCTGTGGAATGACAATAGTTGCAAATAAATTCAAAGGAATAAGAGCGGGACTTGTAATAAATGAAGATGAATCAAAATTTGCAAAAGCAGATGATGATATAAATGTAATAACAATAAGTGGAAAAAATACATCAATAGAAGAAGCAATAAAAATAATCAGAATGTGGCTTGGAACAGAATTCAAAGGTGGAAGATACCAAGAAAGAATAGAAATGATAAATAAAATAGAAAAAGAAAATATGAAATAGGAGGAAAAAGCTATGTGGGGAAATATAGCAATATCGTTCCTATTAGCATTTATAGTATCATTTATGGCAACACCATATTCTATAAAAATAGCAGAAAAAATAGGGGCAATAGACATTCCAAAAGATGACAGAAGAATGAGAAAAAAATCAATACCAAAACTTGGAGGCTTAGCAGTAATTACAGGATTTGCAATATCACTAATATATTTAATATCTGTAATGAATATAGAAGGAAGTATAAATTTATTTGATGAAAATATGTACTTAAAAAAATTAATAGGAGTGGGACTTGGAGTAATAATAATTACAATAACAGGTGTAATAGATGACACAAAAACATTAAAACCATTGCAAAAATTATTTGGACAAGTTCTAGCAGCAGTTGTTGCAGTAGGTTTTGGAATAAGGATAAGTGCATCAGATATTCCATTTATACAAAATACAGAACTAGCAAATGAAATATCTATGATAGTAACCGTAATTTGGATAATAGGAATTACAAATGCAATAAACTTAATAGATGGACTAGATGGATTATCATCTGGAATAGCATTAATATCTTGTATATCACTATTAATAATATTTGCACTAAACTATTCTCCAATGATAGCAATATTAATGATAACATCATTAATAGGAGCACTAGTTGGATTCTTACCATTTAATTTTTCACCGGCAAAAACATTTATAGGTGATACAGGTTCAAATTTTTTAGGATACATACTTTCAATAGTATCAATTTTAGGAGTAGCAAAAACATATACAGCTGTAGTAATAGCACTTCCTATGCTAGTACTTGGACTTCCAATATTTGATGTCGTTTGGGCAATAATTAGAAGAATGGTAAAAGGAAAATCAATAAAAGCAATATTTAAAGCAGATAAAGGACATTTACATCATAGATTATTAGCAAAAGGATTTTCACAAAAACAAGCAGTTTTAGTAATGTACGCAATGAGTGCTGCTTTAGGGCTTTTTGCAATAATATTATTAGAAAGTGGAATTTGGAAAGCATTATCATTCTTGCTTATGGTAATAGCAGCATTATTCTTAGGATATAGAAACTTTTTAACAGAAAAAAGCGAAAAAGGCGAAAAATATGAATGTGGGGTTTGTAAATATATTTATAACCCTAAAACAGGAAACGAAAAGGCAGGTATTGCACCTGGAACTAATTTTGAGGATTTACCAGATAATTGGGTTTGCCCGGTTTGTGGTGAAAGCAAGGATGTTTTTGAGATACACAAGTAATTTCGTATTGGGGACGGTTCTTTTTGGAAAATTTTCCATTGGGACCGTTTCTTTTTGTGAAAAAATTTTTTTTATTGGGACCGTTTCTTTTCGCGAAAAGAAATTGTCTTAATAAGAATTTTTTTATAAAAAATAACACATACTATCAATATGAATACAAAACAAAAAATCAAAAAAATAATAATAGGTCTGCTCGCTGGCTTTATCTCCGGACTATTCTCAACAGGAGGAGGCTTAATACTAGTACCAGCATTTACATATTTATTAAAACTAGAAACAGTAGAGGCAAGAGCAACATCAATAATGTGTATATTACCAATGGTACTAACAACCAGCTTTTTCTATGCAAAAAACAAATATATAGACTGGAGACTGGGCTTTTTATGTGCTATAGGAGGAATTATAGGAAGTTACATTGGCTCTAAAGTAATAAGCAAAATTCCAACATATATACTAAAAATATCATTTGCAATATTTTTAATATATGTGGCATTATATATGATTGGAATTGTATAAAAATTATGAAAGGTAAGGCTATGGAGATTTTATTTGGTATAATATCTGGATTTATAAGCAGTATTGGTATGCGGAGGAGGAACTGTATTAATTTACTTATTAACTGCTTTTTCCGGAATAGACCAACACATTAGCCAAGGAGCTAATTTAGTATTTTTTATTCCAACCTGTGTTACGGCAATTGTGATTAATATTAGAAATAAAAAAATAAATTATGAAGTCTCAAAATTCGTGATAATTTTTGGAATTAT
>USOM01000113.1 GCA_900556345.1 uncultured Clostridium sp.
CTAATATGGAGGAAGTATTTGTTTTATACGGAAAAGAAACAAAGGGTTTACCAGAATGGTTATTAGAAAAATACTTGAATGCCAAAACAATAAGAATACCAATGCTTCCAACACTTAGATCATTAAATCTATCAAACTCAGTTGCAATTATTACTTATGAGATTTTAAGGCAAAAGAATTTTGAGGATTTGCAAGAAGTGAGTAATTATTTTGATGAATAAAATTATATAAAAATGTTGAACCAAAAACAAATAAATGTTATTATAATAATGGAAAATAAAATGCCCCATTGGGACCGGTTCTTTTTGGGGATGTGTCCTAAAAAGAACCGGTCCCAATGGGGCAAAAGGGAGAAAAAATGTTACAAATAACAAGCAAAGAAAATCAGCTAATAAAGCGCATAATAAAACTAAAAGAAAAGAAATACAGAAAAGAATACAACGAATATATAATAGAAGGCGTAAAAATTGTAGAAGAAGCAATAGAGGAAAAAGCAAAAATAAAACAAATAATAATATCAGAAGATGCAATAAATAGCGAACTAGTACAAAAACATCTAAAAGAAAAACTACAAAAAATAGACTATATACAAGTGCCATCAAATATATTCAAATTAATATCAGAAGTAGAAAAACCACAAGGAGTGCTAGCAGTAATTGAAAAAGAAAATGGCGGAGAATATATAGATTATAATCAAGATATAATCCTTGCATTAGATGATTTACAAGATCCAGGAAACCTAGGAACAATAATAAGAACAGCAGATAGTGTTGGGTTAAATCAAATTCTAATATCAAAAGGAACGACAGATCCATATAACTCCAAGGTAATACGTTCAACTATGGGAGCAATATTTAGAGTCAAAATTGTAGAATGTGAAGATTTAAAGCAAACATTAAAAAGACTACAAGAAAATAACTTTAAAGTAATGGTAACAGATTTAGGAACAGATAAATCAATTTATGATATAAAATTACAGAAAAATGTTATAGTAATAGGAAATGAGGCAAATGGAGTATCAAAAGAAATAAAGAAAATAGCAGATACAAAAGCAATTATTCCAATGTTTGGAAAAACAGAAAGCTTAAATGCATCTATTGCAACAGGAGTAATTTTATATGAATATGTAAGACAAAAATTACAAGAAAAATAACCAAGGAAAGTGAGAAAGTACAATGGAAAAAGATAATAGAAATGCCTATTCAGAAGTAATAGAAATCCTAAAATTTTTAGATGATGAAAAAAAGTTAGAAGCACTTCCAATTGAAATGTTAGAGGTTTTAAAATCAAAGGCAAATCCAGAATATAAGCCTCAAATTTCAAAAGATATACCATTAGAAGAGCAAAATTTACAACCAGAAACATTATCAATTTTAGCGTGGATTGCAACCAAATATTGGAATGAAGAATTAAAAGAAGAAGCTTTAGATATGGCTAATGACACTCAGAAAGAAGAAATTCAAAATAGTCAAGAAAATATAGAAAACAATGTAAAAGCTGAGCAAGAGACTAAAATAGAGGAATCAGAAGAAAATAATTTGGAAGCAATTATGCAAGAAGAAAAAAGTGATAATGAGAAAAACAATTTACCAATATTACATAAAGATTTAAAGTGGTATGAAAAAATTAAGGAAAAAATATTGGAATTCTTTAATAAAATATTTGGCAAGAAGAAAAAGGAAGGAAATACAATATGAGACCTGTAATGGAAAAAAGAGGCTTCGAATTAAGGCATGTAGTTTATATAATTATTTTAATAGTTTGTTTAATAGCAATTGGAATAGCGGTATATATGCAGTTTTTTAAGGACGAAAAGATAGGACTAATATTAGGAATTACAAAAGAACAAGAAGATGAAGAAATAAAACAATTGAAAGAAAATTTCCTTTATATTTTTGATAATAGTATAGATGTAGTATCAAAATATAATGGAAATGTAAAAAAAATAAAAGAAGATGAAGATGTAGTATTAGTAGCATATAATACACAAGAACAAGAAGAAAACTACTCTGTAGACTTTAAAATACCATATTTTAATATAGATTCTGAAACTGCTAGAAATTACAATCAGCAGATAAAATCTTTATTTAAGGATAAATCAGAAAGTGTGCTTTCATCAACAAGTAGAAAAAATATAATTTTCAATGTAAAATATAAAGTGTATGAAAACAATAATATATTATCTTTGGTTATTTTATCAGAGCTAAAAGAAGGAAATAGTAATGAAAGAATAATAATACAGACATATAATTATAATTTGGAAACCAACCAAATGGTAAATGTAAATGATATTATAAACCAGAAAAATATTAATACCGCAAATGCTAATAACAAAATAAAAAATGAAATAAACAATTCACAAGAACAAAATATAAAACTTGCAGAATTAGGATATAATGTAACTGTAAGAGATACAAATAAAGATGAATTCAAAATAGAAAATGCAACTGAATACTTTTTAGGAAAAAATGGATATTTATATGTTATATATGCATACGGTAATGATAATTTTACAAGTGAATTAGATGTTGTAATATTTAAATAAAAACAGGGAAGTGCTAAACTTCTCTGTTTTTTGAAAATAAAAGGGGATGTCTTTTTGTTTAAGTTAATTGCTTGTTTCAACTAACTTGTATATAATATACTACTTAATTTTGTCCATTTTGTGAAAACAATGTGAAAAAAGTATTAATTAGAATTTTGTTCACCTAATGTTAAACTAATTTCTTTTTCTTGTCCATCACGATTAATTTTTAATTTTACAGTATCTCCTATTGAGTGAGTATTTTTAATTTCGTTTAACTCATTCATAGTAGAAATTGATTTATCGTCAATACCAACAATTACGTCACCTGTTTTTAATCCAGCTTTTTCAGCAGCAGAATATTCATCAACAGAAACTACGTAAACACCTTTTACTAAGTTATATCTTTTAGCAGTATCATCATCTAAATCTCTACCAGAAATTCCAATATAAGGTCTTTTTACTTTTTGGTTTGTTTTTAATTGGTCAATTATATCTGTTGTAGAATTAATTGGAATTGCAAAACCAATACCCTCAACACCTGTACTTGCAACTTTTAAAGTATTTATACCAATAACTTGACCTTGACTATTAACTAAAGCTCCACCACTGTTACCAGAATTAATTGCGGCATCAGTTTGGATACAAGTATATGTTGAATTACCATCACTATCTTGTACTTTTCTATTTAAGGCACTTACAACACCACAAGTAATTGAAGTTCCTAAATCTAATGGATTACCTACAGCCATTGCAAATTCTCCTACTTTTACACTATCAGAATCAGCAAATTCAGCAGCTGTAAGACCTGTTTTATCAATTTTTAAAACAGCTAAATCTGTTTGAGAATCTTTACCAATTATTTGAGCATCATATTGTGTATCATCACCATATAATGAAACTTTTATAGAAGTAGCTTCTGATATATCATAATAAGTTGATTCTGATGAGGAATCTACAACGTGGTTATTTGTAACAATATATCCATCATCACTAATGATTATTCCAGAACCAGAAGCTGTTGCTTCAGATGTAGTAGAACTACCTCTTCCTTGACCAAACATACTATAAAGTGGTGAAGAACTTGTTACATTATAAGTAATTGAAATACCTACAATTGATGGTAAAATTTTATTAGCTGCATATACTGCTGTATCTGAATATTTTGAAAGAGATACCAAATCAGTATTTATTGTTCCAGAATTTTCAGACGTACTTGCTGAAGCCCCACTTGAAGTAGAAACTGAAGATCCTGTTCCAGAAAATAATTTTTGTTTTATACTAGGAACACCAAAACATGTACCTAAAACCAAGCTACATCCTAAAACACCACTTATAAAAGGAACAGCAATGTTTTTTCCAAAAGAATTATTTTTACTAGGATGTGTAATTACATTTTTAAATTCGTTATCATTCATCATAATGACCTCCCATATTTTTCTATTATTATAATTTAATTCTTAATTATAATACAATATATTTGTGAAAACTTTGTGAAAAATAATGCATAAATTTGTGATTTATTAAAAGTATAAAAATTTTCCGAATGCAAATTTTGTCGAATTTTGCGATGAAAAGTTTAAACAAAATTAGCTAAAAATGTTGACAAAACTCTAATAGGGATTTATA
>USOM01000114.1 GCA_900556345.1 uncultured Clostridium sp.
AAATTAAATTTATTAGTTAATGAACTATCTTCTAATTTAGAAAACAAAGTTGTACAAAATAGTTACTATATAGAAAATAACAACCTTATTATTACTAAGGGACAGTCTGGAGATGTTGTTAATGCAGAGGAGCTTTCTAAAAATTTATATAATGTTTTAAATAATTTATCTTCTGATGAAAATTGCATCCAGGCATCAACATATCATATTGATTCCGATCCAATTGACATTAATAAAATTTATAATGATATACATAAAGATGTACAAAATGCTTATTACGAGGAAAATCCATTTAAAGTTTATCCAGAAGTTATAGGTGTTTCGTTTAACCTAGATAATGCAAAAGCTTTACTTGAAGAAGATAAAAATGAATATACAATAGAGCTTGAATATACTTACCCAGAAACAACAATAAATGACCTTAATATAAATATTTTTAGAGATAAATTATCTTCATTTACAACATATTATGATACATCTAATAAAGATAGAGCAAAAAATTTGGAATTATCTGCCGAAAAAATTAATGGTAAAATTATATCCCCTAATGAAGAATTTTCATACAACTTAACTGTTGGTGCTAGAACAATAGAAGCAGGATATAAAGAGGCTAAAATATATTCTAATGGCCAAGTTGTAGATGGTATTGGTGGAGGAATTTGTCAGTTATCTTCAACATTATATAATGCTGCATTTTTTGCAAATTTGGATATAACAGAAAGATACAATCACCAATTTTTAACATCCTACGTTAAAGAAGGTAGAGATGCCACTGTTGTTTACGGAGTAAAGGATTTCAAGTTTAAGAATAATCGTAATTTTCCTATAAAAATTGAAACTACAGTTAATAGTGGTGTTGTTACTTGTTCTATTTATGGAATAAAAGAAGATTCTGAATATGATGTTAGTTTTGATGTTGAAACTGTTTCTTTTGCAGAAGCCCCTATTAAATATGAATTTGACTCTTCTTTGTCTTTAGGAGAACAAAAAATTAAACAGTCTGGCTCAAATTCTATGACTGTTAATGTTTATAAAGTTGTTAAATTAAATGGAAGTATTGTTTCTAAAACTTTTATTTACCAAGATATTTATAAATCTTTAGATAAAATTGTTGTTAAAAGAGCCGACTAAATCTAAAAAAGTTCTTGACAAAATTGATTCTAGGGATTATACTATTAAAGTGTTTATGTTGTTTTATAAAAAACACATTACACTTATGGCTCATTAGCTCAGTTGGTAGAGCAACAGACTCTTAATCTGGCGGTCCTCGGTTCGATCCCGAGATGGGTCACCAAAAAGAAAATAGCTACTAATATTAGAACTAAACCCACCTTTAATATTAGTAACTATTTTTGAATAAAACTATTTATACCTCATATTATACCATATTCCAAACGAAAAGTTTGTCGAAATATGGTATTTTTCTATTTTTTTATAATATTATTAAAAGCAATAGTTTTTATACAACTATTGCTTTTTTCTTTATTTTTATATTTAGTCTTCTTCGTCTTTTTCAACAATTTCTATGCTAACAACTTTTCCGCCATCATTTGTTCTCATAAGAGTAACACCTTGTGTTGACCTTCCTAGAACGCTTATTTCCTTAACACTCATTCTAATTATTGTACCAGTATCAGTAATAAGCATAACATCTTGAGTTTCATCTGCAATTTTAACACCAACAAGTTCTCCTGTTTTTGGAGTAACTTTGTATGTAATTACACCTCTTCCTCCTCTTAATTGAACTCTATATTCGTCTAGTTCCGTACGTTTTCCAAATCCATTTTCTGTTATTGCAAGTAAAGTTGCTTTGCTTCCACTAATTATTGATTCCATTCCAATTACTTCATCATCGTCTGATAATCTAATTCCAATAACGCCTTGAGCAATTCTTCCAATTGGTCTAACCTCTTTTTCTTCAAATGTAATACATAAACCTTTACGTGTTACTAATACTACATTATCTTGTCCATCAGTTAATTTAACTGAAATTAATTCATCATTATCTTTTAAAGTTATTGCAAGTAATCCTGTTTTCTTACCAGAATCATATTCTGCTAGAGATGTTTTCTTAATTAAACCATTTTTTGTTCCCATTAATAAATATTTACCTTCAGCAAAATTTTGAATTGGAATAACTGCAGATATTTTTTCTCCAGCATCTAAACTTAATAAGTTTACAATTGCCGTTCCTTTTGCTGTTCTTCCAGCTTCTGGAATTTCATATCCTTTTAGCTTGTATAGTTTTCCTTTGTTCGTAAAGAATAGTATTAGATCATGTGTTGATGATGTAAAGATTTGTTTTACAAAATCTCCTTCACGAGTTGCAATTCCTGTAATTCCTTTTCCACCTCTTCTTTGGTTTTTATATGTATCTATTGGCATTCTTTTAATATAACCAAAATGTGTTAGGGCAATAACAGTTTGCTCTTCTTTTATTAGATCTTCTATTTCTATATCACCTTCTGCAGGTTTTATCTTAGTTTTTCTTTCATCGCCGAACTTATCTCTAACTTTTATTAGTTCTTCTTTTATTACTTCAAATACTAAATGTTCACTATTTAAAATATCTCTTAAATGTGCAATTAATTTCATTAATTCATTATATTCATCTTCTATTTTTTCTCTTTGCAATCCAGATAATGTTCTTAATCTCATATCAAGTATTGCTTGAGCTTGAATATCTGTTAATTTGAATCTTTCCATTAATCTTTCTTTTGCATCATCATAAGAACTTCTAATTATTGCAATAACTTCATCAATATTATCTATTGCAATTCTTAACCCCTCTAATATATGAGCTCTAGCTAGGGCTTTATCTAATTCGAATTTTGTTCTTCTTAATGTTACATCTTTTCTATGTTCCAAATAATAATCTAAACATTGCCTTAATGTTAATATTTTTGGTTCATTATTAACTAATGCAAGCATTATTACACCAAAACTTGTTTGCATTTGAGTATTTTTAAATAATTGATTTAATACAACTTGTGCATTTGCATCTTTTTTAAGCTCAATTACAACTCTAACTCTTTCTTGTCTATCAGATTCATCTCTAATTTCAGAAATTCCTTCAATCCTTTTTTCCCTAACTAAATGAGCCATATTTTCTATCAATTTTGCTTTATTTACTTGGTATGGAAGTGAACGTACAATTATTCTTTGCTTATTTCCTGCCATTTCCTCAATTTCAGTTTCTGCTCTTAAAATAATTTTTCCTCTTCCTGTTTTATATGCGTCTCTTATTCCTTCTGTTCCAAGGATAAGTCCTTCTGTTGGGAAGTCTGGACCTTTTATTATTTTCATTAAGTCTTCATCTGTTACTTCGTCTTTGTCTATTATTTCTATAAGCCCGTTTATTACTTCTGTTAAATTATGTGGTGGTATATTTGTTGCCATTCCTACGGCTATACCTGATGAACCATTTATTAATAATGCTGGTATTTGTGCTGGCAATACTGTTGGTTCTTGAAGTCTATCATCAAAGTTTGGCATAAAATCTACTGTATTTTTTTCAATATCTGTAAGCATTAATTCTGCTATTTTTGACATTCTTGCTTCTGTGTAACGGTATGCAGCAGGTGGATCCCCATCTATTGATCCAAAGTTTCCGTGTCCATCAACTAACATATATCTCATTGAGAAATCTTGCGCAAGTCTTACTAAAGCATCGTAAACAGATGCATCACCATGTGGATGATACCTACCTAAAACGTCTCCAACTGTTGTTGCAGATTTTCTGTATGGCTTATCTGGTGTTAGTCCATCTTCATGCATCGTATACAAAATTCTTCTATGAACTGGTTTTAAACCATCTCTTACATCTGGAAGTGCACGTTGTACTATAACGCTCATCGCATAACTTATATATGCCATTTTCATTTCTTCATCGATGTCTCTTTCGATTATTTTTCCATCTTGTCTTTCTGCCATTGTTTCTACCTCTTTTCAATCGTTTTTATATTCTGTATTATACTAAAAAGATTGATTTTTTGCAAGTTTAATTTGTAACATTTTTTAAATAGCAAGTTTTTTAGCTAGTTCTAATTCCTCACTACTTAAATCAAAGTTTTTACCATTATTTTTTATTAAATTATGTATATTTTTTCACTTGCA
>USOM01000115.1 GCA_900556345.1 uncultured Clostridium sp.
ACATTTGACAAATATTATTGGCATATTGATGATAAATTGGAAATTTGTCAAAAAGAAAATGTAGATATTATGATTGATGATGACTGGAAAATTATAAAGAAGCTGACAGAAAATAAAATCAAAACATTATATTTTAGAGATACAAACTTAATGAAACTAGAAGAAAACGAGTATATTAAAGAAGTAAATAATTGGGGAGACATTTATAGATATATAAGAAGCAAAGATTAATAACAATTAAGAAAACGAAATAAGAGGAGTTAAAAATGAAAGTATTATTTGCAACAACAAATCCAGCAAAAGCAAAAAAATATAGAGAACAATTAGCCGAAGATGGAATAGAATTAATAACAATAAAAGATTTAGATGAAGAAATAGATATTAATGAAAATGGAAAAAATGCACTTGAAAACGCATATATAAAAGCCAAAACATATTATGACAAAACCAAAATACCTACAATAGGTATGGATGATTGCCTTTTTATAGAAGGAATTTCAGAAGAAGAACAACCTGGAACAAATGTTAGAAGAGTTAATGGAAAAAGATTAAATGACGAAGAGATGATAGAATACTATACTAAATTAGTAAAAAAATATGGAAATAAATTAACAGCCAAATGGGTTTATGGTATGGTTGTTTGTACAGATAAAGGAATTTTTAAATTTACTTGGAGCAAAGATGATTTTTATTTAGTAGACAAACCAATTGAAAAAAGAAATGTAGGATATCCATTGGATTCTATTAGTGTTATTCCAGAAACTGGAAAATATTTTGCTGAGTTAGTTGAGCAAAAAGATGAAAAATATAAGAAAAAAGAGAGTATAGAAAAAGTGATAAATTTTATTGTGAAAAGTTTAAACTCATAGTAAGCTATTTTAGTTTACTATGAGATTATTTTTTATTTAATGAATAAATTAAAAAAATTGAAAATAATATAAAAAAAACTGACCAAAATTCACGAAAATTTCACAATTATATGTTATAAGTAAAATATAAAAAATCAAAGGAGGAAAAATTATGTATTATAGTAATGGAAATTATGAAGCATTTGCGCATCCTAGAAAACCAGAAGGAGTAGATAACAAATCTGCATACTTAGTAGGAGCAGGATTAGCATCACTTGCAGCAGCGTGCTTCTTAGTTAGAGATGGACAAATGAAAGGTGAAAATATTCACATATTAGAAAAACAAAAATTAGCAGGAGGAGCATGTGACGGAATAAAAGATGTAAGCAAAGGATTTATAATTCGTGGTGGAAGAGAAATGGAAAATCATTTTGAATGTTTATGGGATTTATTCCGTTCAATACCATCATTAGAAACAGAAGGAGCTTCAGTATTAGATGAATATTATTGGTTAAACAAAAAAGATCCAAACTATTCATTAATGAGAGCAACAGTAAACAGAGGAGAAGATGCACATACTGATGGAAAATTTGCATTATCAGATAAAGCATCTTTAGAAATAATAAAATTATTCTTTACAAAAGACGAAGATTTATATGACAAAAAAATAACAGATGTATTTACAGAAGAATTTTTTGAATCAAATTTTTGGTTATATTGGAGAACGATGTTTGCATTTGAAGATTGGCATAGTGCATTAGAAATGAAACTATATATCCAAAGATTTATACATCATATTGGAGGATTACCAGACTTTTCTGCACTTAAATTTACAAAATACAATCAATATGAATCATTAATATTACCAATGGTAAAATACCTAGAAAGTCACGGAGTACACTTCCAATATGATACAAAAGTTACAAACATATTATTTGATATTGATGGCAAAAAGAAAACAGCTAAACAAATTGTTTGCATTCATAATGGACAAGAGGAAAGCATTGGCTTAACAGTAAATGACCTAGTATTTGTAACAAACGGAAGTTGTACAGAAAGAGCAATGATAGGAGACCAAAATACTGCACCAGATTTAACAATAGAAAATGGAGAAGGTGCTTGTTGGGATTTATGGAGAAAGATTGCAAGACAAAGTGAAGACTTTGGACATCCAAATAAATTCTGTATGGATATTTCAAAAACAAACTGGGAATCTGCAACAGTTACAACATTAGATAGTAAAATACCACCATACATTGAAAAAATCTGTAAGAGAGATCCATTTAGTGGAAGAGTGGTTACCGGTGGAATTGTTTCTGTAAAAGATTCTAATTGGCTTATGAGTTGGACAATAAATAGACAACCTCATTTTAAAGAACAACCAGATGGTCAATTAGTTGTATGGGTATATGGATTATTTACAAATGTACCAGGAAACTATATTAAAAAGCCTATGAGAGAATGTACAGGTAAAGAAATTACAGAAGAATGGCTATATCATTTAGGTGTACCAGAAGACCAAATAGAAGAATTAGCAACAAATTCAGCAAATTGTGTACCATGTATGATGCCATATATTACAGCTTTCTTTATGCCAAGAACAGCAGGTGATAGACCAAAAGTTGTACCAGAAGGTTGCCAAAACTTTGCATTTTTAGGTCAATTTGCAGATACTGTAAGAGATACAGTATTTACTACCGAATATTCTGTAAGAACAGCTATGGAAGCGGTTTATACTTTACTTGATATTGATAGAGGTGTACCTGAGGTATTTGGTTCTTGTTATGATATTAGAGCTTTACTTGATGCAACTTCTAAGATGACTGATGGAAAGAAATTGAGTGATATAAAACTTCCAATGGCAGCTAATATGGCTTTAAAAGCAGGAATGAAAAAGATTTCTGGAACAGTTATTGAAGATTTGCTTAAGAGATATAATTTAATATAAAAATTTGGCAAAATACTTGCCTAAAAATACTCGTAAATGGTAAAATGTTTACGAGTATTTTTAAATTTGAAAGGAAGTTTTAATTATGCCAAACATAAATGATTATATAAAATGGAGAGGAGACCTAGAATTAAATGTATCGGAATTCAATGAAATAGATAGTCTAATTCTTGCAAGATTTTCGTACCTACCATTTGAAAGTTTAATGAAAAAAGAAGAAGAACTAACAATAGAAGAACTATCCAAAAGATTTGAAAAAGCAGATAAAAATAAACTAGAAATATTATGGCCAGATGATAGTGACCTTTTGCCACTTCTAGGACAATCAAAAAGGTTTGGAAAAATGATAGCAACAGATTTTTTAAACAAATTTGACCCAGAACAAGAAAAACAATTTTCAGCAATTACAGTATTACTTCCAGATGACACAATTTTCATATCATATAGAGGAACAGATAACACAATAATAGGATGGAAAGAAGATTTTAATATGAGCTTTAAGAGCCATATTGCGTCACAACTAGACTCTGTAAAATACATAAATGATATTGCAAAAAAATATCAAAACAACATAAGAATAGGTGGACACTCTAAAGGTGGAAATTTGGCTGTATATGCTGCGGTTTTTGCAGATGAGGAAGTAAAGACAAGAATAATAAATGTATATAATAACGACGGGCCTGGATTTGCAGATGACATAACAAATACAAAAGAATATAAAGAAATGATAGAAAAAGTTCATACATATATTCCACAATCATCTGTAATAGGCAGACTTTTAAACCATGAAGAAAAATATACTGTTGTAAAAAGTATTCAAAAAGGAATTATGCAACACGATTTATATAGTTGGCAAGTTCAAGGAACTAAAGTTGTTAGTTTAAAAGAAGTTACAAATGGAAGTGAATTTGTAGATAAAACAATTAAACAATGGCTTGATGATGTTGAGCCTAAGCAAAGAGAAATTGTTATAGATACAATATTTGATATTTTAAGTACAACAGAAGCGGAAAGTATGATTCAAATTAGAGAAAAGTGGTTTAAAAATGTTGGAATTATGTTAAAAAACTATAAAAATCTAGACGAAGATAGTAAAAAAATGATTGGAGAAATAGTAAGAAAATTACTTATTGTCGCTAAAGACAATTTTGTTGATGAAATGCCATCATTTGGAAAAAAGAAATAAAAAGAAGTGTCCTTATTACGCCAAAAGTAATAAGGATACTTTTGCTTTAAAGAATATCATAAAAATTTTTAAAAGTATAGCCT
>USOM01000116.1 GCA_900556345.1 uncultured Clostridium sp.
GTATATTACTTACTCGGAACTGCTAATTTGATAAGATATGATTTTAATGGTAATAAAACTATAATTTTCCAATTCACTAAAGGCGACATTTTCGGTGAGGTATTGTATCCTACCAATACCAATAACGAATTATTTGTGGAAGCCAAAGAAAATTGCGAAATTTTAAGTTTTATTTATGATAATATTATAAAAGAATGTAATTCCAAATGTAAATTTCATAAAGAATTAGAAAAAAATTTGCCTATTTTGATTATGAATAATACTATAAAACTAAATACTCGAATCGAGCTTTTAACTAAGAAAAATATTAGAGATAAACTTCTTACATATTTTAATTTATTATCTACTAGAAAACTTAGTAAAACCTTTTCTCTTCCTTTTTCTTTGACTGATTTAGCCGATTATTTGAGTGTTGATAGAAGTGCTATGATGAGAGAGCTTTCTCATTTGAAAGAGGAAGGTTTTATAGAAAAAAAAGGAAACACCTTCACCATCCTAAGTTCTTAATATTTTACTCTTTAACAGTAGAGTAGGTCAAAAGAAGATTGAATGCTGCTTTTAAGTATGTTAACGTGTGACTGAAATAATTTTAGAGTTTCTTAATTCAATTCACGGAAAATGTTCACGTCGAGCGATAGCGAGGACTAAGTGAAAGGGTGCCGTTAATTGTATTTAGAAACTCTTAAATTATGTAAGGAGCCGTTAATATACTTAAAAGCAACATTCAATCTCCCTTTTACCGGCTCCCTAAAAGCTATCCATTCAAATGGCTACAAATATGTTTTCTCGTAAGCTCCATCAAATTAAGCTTAGTAAATCCTTCAACTTGAGTTTTAGCTCTATCGCCTTTTAGTTCATCTTTTAATAGTTTTTCTATTTTATCTTTATTATCTTTATCCTTCATATCAATGTAATCAACAATAATAATTCCGCCAATATCTCTAAGTCTCAACTGTTTTGCAATCTCAATAGTAGCCTCCTTATTAACCTTAAATATAGTAGATTCCAAATCCTTCTTTCCAGTAAACTTTCCAGTATTAACATCTATTGCAGTTAATGCTTCTGTTTTGTCTATAGTTATAAATCCACCACAGTTAAGCCAAATTTTTCTATTTTCTATTTTTTCTAGTTGCCCTATCAATCCATATTCTTCAATAAGATCATTTTTATTTAGATATTCAACTTTTATAGTATCCGTTTTAGTTAAATTATTCTTTATTTTTTCATATTCGGTTTTGCTGTTTGTTGTAATTTTATCTATTCCATTTATACTTAAATCGATAAGCATTTTTTCTACAACGTTTTCACTTTCACAAATTAATTTAGGTTCACCTGCACTAGTATTATATTCTTTTTCTATTTTTTTCCATTTATTTAATAAATTATCTATATCTTTTTTGATATCTTCCTTAGAAGCTTTTTCTGCAGATGTTCTTACAATTGCTCCAAATCCTTTTGGTAAATTTTCCTTTATAAACTTTATTAATTCCTCTTTTTTCTCTTTATTATCAATTTTCTGGGAAATAGTAATAAAATCTATATTAGGCATTACAACAACAAATTTTCCTGGCAGACTTATATGAGTTGAAACTCTTGCACCTTTTTTATTGTCACTATCTTTTTTTACTTGTATTAATATTTTTTGATTAGGTTTTAGCACCTTTTTTATATCAATAGTTGTATCTAATTTTTGTTTTTTCTCATCTATTTGAGGCATTGCATCTTTTAGATGAATAAATCCTTTTTTGCTTCCTCCAAAGTCTACAAATGCTGCTTGCATTCCATCTATTATATCTCCAACTTTGCCAACATAAATATTTCCTTCTAATCTTCTTTTTCTATCTTCTTCTGTACTTGTATAATATTCTATTATTTTACCATTTTTTAATAAAATAATATTTTCTAAATCTTCGTTTTTGTTTATAATTAATTCTAACATCGTCCTTGCTCCTTTAGTTTTTGCTATTTATTACATTCATTGCTCTATCTACGCCATTTTTGACAATTTCCTCAACTGCCTCACGTCCTGTATTAATTCCATTAAGTAATATTTCATAATCTTCATTTGAAACTTTTCCTATAACATAATTTATTAAATCTGATTTTATTAAAGGCTTACCTGTTCCAACTCTTATATGTGGAAAGTTTGTTGTTTTCAAGTTCTCAACAACAGATTTCATACCATTATGGCTTCCTGCTCCGCCTTTTTTTCTAAGCTTTACAATTCCTGGCTCTATATCTATATCATCATAAATTATAATTACATTTTCAATATCTATTTTATAGTAATTTACAAATTGTATTATTGACTCTCCACTTAAATTCATATAAGTTTGTGGCTTGCAAAGTATTACCTTTTCATTTTCAATCATTCCTGTTCCATACAGTGCATCAAATCCTTGTTTTTCTACTTTGATGTCATACTTTTTCGAAAGCTCATTTATAACATCAAACCCCATATTGTGTCTTGTTTTGCTATACTCTGGTTCTGGATTTCCTAAACCTACTATTAAATACATTTTGTAAACTTCCTTTCTTTTAATTTCTTGCTAAATTTCCTAAAATTTTAGCTCTTACTTTATTTATCATCATATATATAAATTTATCTTTAAAATAAATTAATATTCCAAAATATATTACTACTCCAACTATAATTTGAACTACCATACAAATAAATCCTGTAAGTACCAATCTTACTAGCATACATCCTGCAAACATTAATAATCCTGCAAATATATATCTGTAACTTAGTCTTAACATATATTTTAGATTTATTTCATTTTTAACATAGTGTAATTGCATTAAATCCACAACCAGTTGTGATAAAACTGTTGCAATACAAGCTCCAACTGATTTCCATAAATTTATCATAATATAATTTAATACAAAATTTACTACAACTCCTGCCAATACTGATAATGTAAATTCTTTCTGCCTTTTTGTTGGAAGCAAATATTGTGTTCCTATTATGTTTGCAACTCCCATAAGTAATATTATTGGTGTTATTATGTTCATTAATATAACTACTTTATCATAACCAGGTCCGAAGAACCATGGTACAAAATCTCTTGATATTGCAATTAAACCAAACATTATTGGAAAACTTAATAAATATGTAAAATTGAATGATTTTTTCATACAATCATTTATCTGCTTCTTTTCTCCATTTGCAAACATATTGGCCATTCTTGGTACCATTACAGTTCCAAGTGATGTAACTAATGTTAAAAGTACTCTTATTATTTTTTGACTTTGTTCATAATATCCTGTTTCTGCTTTATCTGCAATTATTTTTCCAAGCATTGTTGTGTCTAGCATATTATAAATTTTGTTTGATACTTGTGGTATAAAAAGTAAAACAATTGCTGGTATTTGTCTTTTTATATTTATGTTTTTAACTTTTACACCTTTAAAATATTTTGGTAAGTAAAACCATAGTGATATGTTTCCTATTAAATCTGCAAAAGCATATATTGCTAAATATTTATTTAAATCAGATTCTTGTTTTACTATTAAAAATATTAGTCCTACACTTGCAAGTCTTACAGCTATATTTCTTAATACTGTTTTTTTAAAATCTTCCATTCCTTGGAAAAACCAACTTATATCAAATGCAGCAGCTATTAACTCAAAAAATAGTATTCTGTAATATTCGCTGTATTCTCCTTGCCTCATAAATGATAAGTAATACACAACCGAAGCAATTCCTATTGTTATAAATCTAAATAAAACCAGTTCTATAAATATTTTTTTCTTTTTAGTTTTATTGTCTTGAACATAAGCTATTTCTCTTTGTCCATACATTGATATTCCAAGTGAGCCAAATAGTACAAAATAATTTACTATTGTATAAGTATATATATATATTCCATTTCCTCTTGCTCCTAGTACTCTTGCTAAGTATGATGCCGTAATTAGTGGTAATATTAGTGTTAATATTTGATATGTTAAATTATATAAATAATTTTTCATTATACTTTTTTTTGCCATTTTTTCTTTTCCTTTTGTTTTTAATTTTTTAAAGTATATCTAATTTGATTACTTTT
>USOM01000117.1 GCA_900556345.1 uncultured Clostridium sp.
AATTCTATTCCTGGGTTTTGTTCTATAAACTCTAATTTACAATTTGTGTAATCATATGTGAAATTTACTTTTTTGTTTTTTAATAAATTGTATATTTCATCTATTATTCCTTCTCCAAGCGTTATTTCGGCTTTATTTATTGCTGATGAATAATAATATCCATATCTATCACTTGAATTTGAATATTTCATAATCTCTGCATATCTTAAAATAAAATCTAAAAGTGGTTTGGCTTCATCTGCAAAATTTTCTCTGTTATGTACAAATTCTAGTTTTTCTCCATATTTAAAGTATTCATTGTTTACAATTCTTGTGTAAAATTCTGGTAGGTCCTTTATTTTGTACATTCTTTTGTTTCCAATTTTTAATTCAAGTTTCATTGTGTTTGTAAATTTATCATAATCTATCTTTGTTTCAAATTTTACTTTGTCTTTATTTGATAGCATTACTACTTCGTCTTCACTCAGTATTTTTAGTTCTTCATTATAAAATGTACTTATTAAATTGTTAAAACTTCTATATTTATATTGTTCATTTTTGCTACTTGTTCTTTCTTTAATTTGTACATCATTGTCCCAATATTTTGTTTGTTCAAATTTCATTAATGTTGCTACTATATGTTTACATACATTGTAGTTTGTTTCATAGTCTAAACATTCACAAGAAGCTATTTCTAGCTCTCCTTTTTGTACTTCTATATTTACTTGGTATTCGTCGTAGTTTCCTGATACAATTGATGTTATGCTGAAGTTGTTAGGGTCCTCGTAGTTTGTTCTTATTATGTTTATTTTGCCTTGATTTATGTATTTTTTCGCTTTTGTTGTTTTTTCTTCTCCCGCATCTTGATATAGTTCTTGTGATAGATTTTTATTTACTTGCATTGGACTCTCCTTTTGATTTTTTCTAGCAAGTTATTATATATTATTTTGGTGAATTTTTCAAGTGGTAGAAGTTATTTAATAAAACTATATTCGAACTTAATTTCCACTTTATTGACATATAAATTTCTAACATATATAACCTGAGTTTTACAGTAAAAAAATAATTATTAAAATAAAAGCAGATTAGAATCCTCATCCTAATCTGCTTACTATTATTTCTCCTTAACCCCATAAAATTCCGCAATCAAATCATCTAATTTAACACTTAGCTCATATATATAATCATAATCTTTTCCCTCTTCAATGCTCTTATTTAATTCATCTCTTAATTTACAAATTTCATCATTTAACATACGTCATTTCTCCTTTAAGTCACAAAAATTATTTTTTCTTTTTTCTCTTACATATACTACTAAATTAACACATATTTTTTGTCACGTCAAGTACTTTTGTGTAGTTTATAAAACTTTCGTAGTCCTTTATTCTACTACGTTTTAGGATATTTGATAACCTTCGACACCATCTGTTATTTTACTACAGAAAGAACCATTTTTTCCAAATCAAAATTATCTTTCAAAACTTGATTTACAAAGTTTAAATCCATAATATCCACTTCTTCTAAATAATCAAAAGAATTTATGCCTTTCATAAAATCAGATAAAAACATCCTTGCAATAGATGTAGCATCATTATATTCTTTTACATATTCGCCATAAATCATTTTTTTAGTTCTTTCAAAATCCTCTTCATTTAGACCATTTTTCTTAAAACTTTCTATTTCTTCCCTTAGTCTTTCAAATAAAATTTCTGGATTGTTTGCATTTTCAGTAATTAAAATATGAGCATAATTGTCTCCAAATTCATAAGATAAATTTGGCATAGCAAATATATTTCCTGTTTGATACATTTCTTTGTAAAGATTAGAACTTTCGCCTATAAGCATATTTAAAATTATTTCCATTGCAATATGAATTCTTACTTTTTCATTTTGATTAGGTACCTTACATTTAATTCCTATTGTGAAAATTGGTTTACTTACGTTCATATCTTGTTCTATTTTTTGTTTTACAATTCTCTCAGGCTCATCCTCAAAAATTCTTTTAATTTCGCCATTTTGAGCTGTATCTAATAGTCTTTTTTTGATTTCTTCTAATAATTTTTCTGGCTCAAAATCCCCACTTACAACTAAGCACATATTTGATGGATTATAAAATGTATTATAACATTTGTATAAAACATCTTTATCAATATGACTTATTGTTTCTACAGTTCCAGTAATATCAAGCTTTACAGGATTTTTGTAATACATAGCTTCTAATGCATTTAAGTAAACTCTCCACTCTGGATAATCATCATACATTTTGATTTCTTGTCCAATTATGCCTTTTTCTTTCTCAACATTTTGGTCAGTAAAATATGGATGTTGTACATAATCCATAAATTCATCTAATGCTTCATAGAAATTATCTGTACATTCATATAAATATGCTGTATGGTCATTTGTGGTGTATGCATTTGCATTTACCCCAATTGAAGTTAATACATCTAAACTATTTTTGCCATTTTCTTGTTCAAACATTTTGTGCTCCAAAAAATGTGCTACACCTTTTGGTACTTCTATTGGTTCATTTTCACCTGGTACAACAAATTTGTTATCATTAGAACCATAATGAGTTCCCCAGATTATATATTTTTTTTGTATTCCTTTTTTAGGTATAATCATTACTGTTAAACCATTTTTTAATTTTTCTACATATAAAGTTTCTTTTACTTTTGAATTAAAAATTGTTTGCATATCTTCCCTCCTAATTTCTCAAAAAGTATATTGTATTTATTTCTACTTTTGATGCTACATTTTGTATCTGTTCTTTTGTAACTTTATTTATATTTTCTTTATATTGTTCTATTGTTTCACTTGTACCAGTAAGTTCTTGGCCTAAGAAATATATAATTTCTGTATCTTGTTCATCATCAATTGTATTAATTTGTGAAATTATACCTTTTTTCTCATTTCCAATTTGTTCTTCTGTAAAATCACCATTTTTTAAATCCTCTATTTGTTTTCTAATTATGTCTAAAGCTTTATCAAAATTTTCTATTTCGATTCCAGCATTTATAAAAATATTACTCTTATATCTTACATAACTTGAACTTGCAGTATATGCTAAACTTGCCTTTTCTCTTACATTTTGGAATAATTTTGAATTTGCACTTCCACCTAACAAGCTATTATATAACATTGCTTCACATTTTAGGTTTTCGTCTTTTAAATCTTCTTCATTAAATGTAATATCACATCCTATTACTATTTTACCTTGTGCTACATCAAGTTTTTCCTCAATTTTTCTTTCTTGTGGTTGTTCTTTTGAGATTATTTTGTTTATTATATATCTAGCATTTCTTGGGTTTAAATTACTCATATCTGCATTTTCATTTATAATTTTTAAAGTATCTTTAATATCAACTTTTCCAGAAACAAAAATATCAATTTTACATTCTTTTAAAAGATTTTGGTAGTATTCGTATAAATTTTTACTATTTATCTCATCCAAATCCTCTATATAACCATAGTTGAAAAATCCTGCTGGCTCGTCTTTATACATCTCTTCTACACATCTTGACCTTGCATAAGTTGCTTTATTATCTTTTCTAGCTTCTATTCTTTGTTTTATATTTTCTTTTTCTTGATTTACATATTCTTCTTTAAATATTCCATCATCTAAATATGGATTAAATACTATTTCAGTAAGTTTTTCGATACTGTTTTTTAGCATATTCTCCCCTTGTTCTGGAAGAAAATCATCATTTAAACTTTCAATATAAAATTTAATTACATGATTATCGCCATTTTTGTTTAAACCACAATCAAAATCTGCCCCATACATACCTTCTAGAGTTTTACTTATTTCTTCTTGTGTTGGCATATTTTTTGTTCCTCTTCTTAATACTGCAGTTAATACTGCATCAAATGTTACATATTTTCTTGATAGTGGTGTTGTTAAAAATATTGCTATTAGGTTTGTTTTAAATTTGTCTGTGTTTATGTTGTGTAATTTTATTCCTTGTTTAATTTCTTGTTTTTTGTATTCCAATTTTATCATTCCTCTCTTTTGATTTTTGAT
>USOM01000118.1 GCA_900556345.1 uncultured Clostridium sp.
TAATATATCTTTCCTCTTAATCATATTTATTTTTAAGATATCATTTGAATTTTCAAAATTATACATATAAACAAGTAAAATCCAATCAATATATTTTTTATACTTTTTTATCAAAATAGGATTTATTTTTCCATTTTCCTTTTTATAAATATCTACTAATTCCTGCATTTTCTCTTTATTTTTTTGATAGTCTTTTATTATACCTGTAACATATATTTTCTCTTTTGCTCTAGTTAGCGCAACATATAATATACGCATTTCTTCCGATAAGTTTTCCTCAAGTAGTTTTTCTCTTAATGCTAATTTTGAAATAGTATCATATTTGATTTGCCTATCGTAATCTATATATTTAACACCTATTCCAATTTTTTGATGTAATAAAATATCACTATTTAGATCCATCATATTAAATCCTGAACCTGTACAAGATAAAAATACAACAGGGAATTCTAGCCCCTTACTTTTATGAATACTCATTATTCTAACAACATCTTCATTTTCTCCAATAAGTTTGGCTGCTCCTAAATCTCCGCTTCCTAATTTTATTCTTTCAATAAAATTTATAAAATTGAATAATCCTTTAAATGAAGCACTTTCATATTGTTTAGCTCTCTCAAAAAGCATTTTCAAATTTGCAACTCTCAAAGCACCATTTGGCATTAAAGCTACATAATTTAAAAAACCTGTTTCCTCGTAAATAGTCCAAATAAGTTCATCTAAATCTATATATCCATTTTTTTCTCTAAAATCCTCTATTTTGCTTAAAAAGATGTCTATTTTTTCTCTAAGTTCTTCTCTTACAGATAACCTAGATTTTAATAATGTAGTATAAAAATCATCATTTTGGTCACATAATCTTATTTCCAACAAATCATCATCTGTAAACATTCCTATGCTTGATAGCATTACATGTACAAGCGGAATATCTTGGTATGGATTATCTATTATTTTCAATAAATCCATAATTACTTGTATTTCATAAGATTCTAAGTATTCTTGAGATGTATCTGAATATACATTTATATTTTGGTTTGTTAACTCTTTTTCGAATATATTTGCCTTATTTTTTGTTGAACGTAAAAGTATTACAATATCTCTAAAACGAATGTCTCTAAATTCACATTTTTTATTATCATACACTTGAAATTTACTATCTATCAAATCTCTTATTTTTTGAGCGACAAATTTCGCTTCCAACTCTATATCTTCTACCTTTTCTGTTTCCTCTAAAGCCTCTTCGTCTATTGCTTGCGTATTTTCCTCAATTTTTGTATCTTCTTGAATTTCATCATCATCTTCTACTGTATCTAATATATCAATCTCGGAAACTAAATCTTCTTTGCCTTCCTCGTAACTTGCCCCTAAGTTTAGATATTCTTCTTCTGTGTAGTCTATTTCTCCAAGCTTTTCTCCCATAATATTTTCAAATATAAGGTTAGTAAAATCAAGTACATTTTTTCTACTTCTAAAGTTCTTAAAAAGCTTTATTTTTAAGCCTTTATCATTTGCCTCATTTTCACTATAATTACTATATTTGCTTAAAAATAAATCTGGCATTGCCTGCCTAAATTTATAAATACTTTGTTTAACATCTCCAACCATAAAAATATTTTTTCCATTTGATATTGATGTTAAAATATATTCTTGAACTAAGTTACTATCCTGATACTCATCTATTGCAATTTCAGTAAACTTTTCTTGATATTTTTTTGCAATTTCAGATGGCGTTTCATCTTCTTTCACTAAAATCTTAAGTGCTAAATGCTCTACATCACTAAAATCCACAATATTTCTCTCTTTTTTATTTTTTGAAAATTCTATGTCAAAATCAATTATCAATTTTTCAAGTTTTGATAAAACCTCGTACATTTCTATTAAGTCTACATTTGCCGTTTCGGAATTTGCTGTAAATATTTTGTCTCTTTTTGCTTTAAAATCTTTTGTCACCTTATCTCTTATTGCTTTTGCTTTATCTTTTTCTGGATTAGTTATTTTCTTAGAGGTTGGCCATCTTAAAAAGTCTACATTATTTATTAAACTGTATGCTTTATCCCAGTTTTCTAAATTAGCATATACCATTTCTAGTTGCTGGATATCTGACAAAATTATTCTTTCATATTGTTCAAGTTCACTTTCAAATGATAATCTTTTTTCTTCTGCTTGTAGTTTTTTTATGCAATCTTCTAGTTCTTCTTTCATATTTTGAAGCAAAATTTTTCCCCATTCTGTATTTGAGAAATCTTGTTTTACGTCTTTTATATTAAATTTTTCTACCTGTTCTTTTAGCCATTTTAGTGGAAATGGATTTGATTCTATATATGTATAAATTCTTAATATTACATCTTTTAGAGGTGTATCATCTCTATAAGATGTATATGTTTTAATTAATTTTTCAAAGTCTTTGTCGTGATTTTCATATTTTTCTTCGAATAATTTTTCTAATACTTCTTGCTTTAATAAATCAATTTCTGCTGTATCTGCTATTCTGAAGTTTGGTGATATTTCTATTTCGAAAAAGTTGTTTTTTATTACATCTAAACAAAATGAATCTATTGTACATATACTTGCTTTGTTTAATAATGTTATTTGTCTTTGTAAGTGATTTATTGTTTCTTCATCTTGAGGCTCTTCGCTATCAATTATTTTGTAGATTGATTTTAGTATTCTTTCTCTCATTTCTGATGCTGCTGCGTTTGTGAATGTTACTACTAAGAGTTTATCTATATCTATTTTTTCTTTTATTATTTTATTTATTATTCTTTCTACTAATACTGCTGTTTTTCCGCTTCCTGCTGCTGCTGCAACTAATATGTTACTATCTTTTTTGTAGATTGCTTGGGATTGTTCTGGTGTCCAGTTCATTTGCTTTACTCCTTTCAGTTTGAGTATTTTTCTGTGATTAGATTATAACAATCGATGGCAAGGATGTCAATGTCGGATTTTATTTGCTTTTTGGGGAATTTTGTTGTATAATTATGTTAATTGGTCAGTATACTGACTGGCAAGCAACCACTAGTATATAACAGGATGTGTCCCGCAATTTCGCGCCTGTTTTTTTGAATGAAAGGAGAATACACTTATGAAAAATTTGTTAAGTGTAAATAAACAATGGAACCGGCTTATGGAAATTATCGGAACACCTATAATGGTATTTATTCTGTTATCATGGTGTTCATACACTATCGGAATAAATGTATATTCAATGTGCATTTGCTTCACACTTGCTGTATTGTTCGGTTCTCCGAATTTTTACCTCGCAATTTGTGAATCAATCTTAGGAATTCCATTTTTAATGATATTCAGAGAATGGTTCCTAATTCCGATTAACCTTCCAATTTTGGAAACCCCCTTTACATGGTGGGGCGAACAAACCGCATGTGCGGGTGTTGCAACCATTCTCTTTATTATGTGGATGGTTAAAATAGTTATTAAAATCAGCAACAAGATTGCTGAGAATTAAAAAAAGAAAAAGCCCTGGACACGGCTTTTTCTTTTTGTGTTTATATTTCAACTATTACGTCTACCCCTTCGAAGTATATCTTGTCATATTCTTTATCTTTCAAATCTTCTGGTATATCCTCTGTTTTCCCTTGGTAAAGTATTTGTTCATTTTGCTTTATTGTTATATTTAATAATCTTAATTCTTTTATCTTCATTTCTTCCTCTTTTATATAGCTACTTCTTTTTCTTCTTTTCCATTTTCTTTTTCAGTTTTAGCAATTTCTTCTTTCTTTATGTATTTTTTGGCAATACTATAAACAACTTTTTCAGATTCAGTTAGTTTTTTTACATCTACAGGATGTTTTTCATCTTTCAAATCATCTATCATTTTATGTAATACATCCCAACCTCTATCTACGAAACCATATTTTTCATCATTTTTTATAGCATTTAAAATTTTTTCATTAGAATGATTTTCTAAACTGTCTTCATGTGCAGTTATAAATCCAATATAATTTAATGTTTCTACTGGTGTAAGTTTTATTTTAGTTC
>USOM01000119.1 GCA_900556345.1 uncultured Clostridium sp.
TTATTATCTTGTTCTTTGAATCTTCGTTCCATTTTTTCGTCTTGTCTTTTAAAACCTTCTTCCATTCTAGCTCCAAGTTCTCCTATTTGCTTTGACAAGTTCATAAATTGTTCTAACATTATTTTCTCCATAATCTACCTTCTTTCCTCGTATTTTAATGTTTGGATGTAAAAATAAAAAATTTATAGGAATATAAAAATCTTTGTTTATCAAATCGATTTAATACAAAAATTATATCACAAACTTAACAAATGTCAACAAAAATCGTTCGTCAAAAATCGACAAAAAATGCACATTTGTTTAATATTTTATTTATTTTTCTTTTTTTATATATTTTTTTCTCCTATGAAATAAAAATCAATGACCTATTTTACAGTCATTGATTTTTCTTTATTTATTTTCCAAAATTTTTTATTTCTTCTTGTACTTTTTGAATAAAATCTTTTTCATCCATCGCACCAATATCACCTTCGCCTCTAGCACGAACACCGACTTGGTTACTTTGAACTTCTTTATCTCCTAAAATTAACATATAAGGAATTTTATTTAATTGAGCTTCACGAATCTTATATCCAATCTTTTCTTGTCTATCGTCTAACTCCACACGAATTCCTTCTCTACGTAGGTTTTCTGTTACTTTTACAGCATAATCTCTTTGTTTATCTGTAAGAGGCATAACTTCAACTTGAACTGGTGCAAGCCATAAAGGTAAAATTCCTTTTGTTTCCTCAAGTAAGAATGAAATAAATCTGTCTGAACTTCCAAGTATAGCTCTGTGAATAACAACAGGTCTATGTTTTTCTCCATCTTCTCCTACATATTCAAGTTCAAATCTTTCAGGTAAAGCAAAATCTAATTGACATGTTGGTATTGTTACATCATGATTTAGAGCCGTTTTTATTTGTATGTCTATTTTTGGACCATAAAATGCAGCTTCACCTTCTGCTTCGTAAAAGTCTATATTTAGTTCTTTTAAGATTTCTCTTAATTGGCTTTCTGCTGTTTCCCACATTTCATCATTGTCTATATATTTTTCTTTATTATTTTTATCTCTTAAAGATAATCTATAACTAAATGCAGATGCTGGGAATCCAAAATCATCTTGATATACTTCTTTTATTAAACTTAGTACTTTTCCAACTTCTTCTTTTATTTGGTCAGGTCTTACAAATAAATGTGCATCATTTTGACACATTTGACGAACTCTCTCTAATCCGCAGACACTTCCGCTATCTTCATATCTAAAGTCATTTGCAAGCTCGCCTATTTTTATTGGTAAATCTCTATATGAACGCATTTTACTCTTATATATTAACATGTGATGAGGACAGTTCATTGGTCTTAAAACTATTTCTTCATCTCCCATTTTCATCATTGGGAACATATCATCTTTATAGTGATCCCAGTGTCCTGATGTTTTGTATAATGCTACATTTGCTAAGCTTGGTGTATATACATGTTGATATCCTAATGCTAATTCTTTGTCTTGAATATATCTTTCTAAGACTCTTCTTATTGTTGCTCCTTTGGGTAAATATAAAGGCAGTCCTGAACCTACTAATTTATGTGTCATAAATAGTTCTTGGTCTTTTCCTATTTTTCTATGGTCTCTTTCTTTAGCTTCCTCAAGTTTTGCTAAATATTCTTCTACTTGACTTGCTTTTGGGAATGATATAGCATAAATTCTTTGTAACATTTTGTTATGCTCATCACCTCTCCAGTAAGCACCTGATGTAGATAGGATTTTTACAGCTTTTATTTTTCCTGTGCTCATTAAATGTGGTCCAGCACATAAATCCGTAAATTCTCCTTGTTTATAGAATGATATTTCCTCTCCTTCTGGTAAATCTCTTATCAACTCTACTTTGTATGGTTCATTTTTTTCTTCCATAAATTTTATAGCATCTTCTCTTGGAAGTGTAAATCTTTCTATTGGTAAGTTTTCTTTTATTATTTTTTTCATTTCTGCTTCTATTTTTTCTTTGTCTTCATCTGTAAAGTTTTTCTCTACATCGAAATCATAATAAAATCCTTCATCTATTGATGGTCCAATTGCTAATTTTGTTTCTGGTTTTATTCTTTTTATTGCTTGTGCCATTATATGTGATGTTGTATGCCAATATGCCTTTTTTCCTTCTAATGAACTTTCAAATGTGTGTATTTCTAGGTTGCAATCGTTATTTAAAATATATCTTAAATCAACAACTTTTCCATCTACACTTGCACAAGTTGCTACTCTTGCTAGCCCTTCACTTATTTCCTTTGCTACATCAAATACGCTTTTTCCTTCTTCTACTTCTTTGATGCTTCCATCTTTTAATGTTATTTTAATCATTTTTATTCCTCCTTTTCTCTATTTCGCACCAAAAAGACCCGGTCCTTTTGGTACTTTTTTCTATGCAAAAAAGCTCCTATAGATACTTTTTTGCATCCATAGGAGCGTATATATTTTACGCGGTTCCATCCTTGTTTTCTCTTAATTAATAGAATTATAACGTATTCTAATCGTCTGGCTTATTCACCAGAAATATGAAGAGGTAGTTTTCGAATAGTTTTACTTTGGTTAGCTTTCAGCCTTTGGCTAACTTCTCTTTTAAAGATATTTTCTATTTTACTTTTCTCTTACTATTTTTGTATTATGTTAATATAATAATACGTTTTTTTATTTTTGTCAACTATTTTTTATTCTTCATCACCTTTTAATTTTTCAGCCCTATCTGCAGCAATTAAATTATCAATCATTTCATCTAAATCTCCATTCAAAAAATTCTCCATTTGGTAAACACTAAATCCAATTCTGTGGTCTGTTATTCTTCCTTGAGGATAATTGTAAGTACGAATTTTTTCGCTTCTATCTCCAGAACCAACCTGAGATTTTCTAGCACTTGCTATTTCAGAATCCTGTTTTGACTTTTCAATATCATATAATCTAGATTTTAATAAATTCATTGCATACTCTCTATTTTGCAATTGTGACCTTTGGGTTTGACATTCTGCAACTATTCCTGTTGGAACGTGTATTAATCTTACGGCTGACGATGTTTTGTTGATATGTTGTCCTCCAGCACCTGATGCTCTAAATACTTCCATTTTTATGTCTGCTGGGTTTATTTCTATTTCAACATCTTCTACAACTGGAAGTACTGCAACTGTTGCAGTTGATGTATGTATTCTTCCACTACTTTCTGTATCTGGTACACGTTGAACTCTGTGTACTCCACTTTCAAATTTTAGTCTGCTATATGCACCTTTTCCTGTTACCATAAATGATATTTCTTTGTAACCACCTAATTCCGTAGCATTTTCATTTAATATTTCTATTTTCCAATGTTTTCTCTCTGCATACATCCCATACATTCTAAATAGTGTTCCTGCAAATAGAGCTGCTTCTTCTCCTCCTGCTCCACCTCTTATTTCACATATAACACTTTTATCATCATTTGGATCTTTTGGAATTAATAGCACCTTTAACTCTTCTTCAACTTTTGCAAGTTTGTCTTTTGAGGAATAATATTCTTCTTCTGCTAGTTCTTTCATTTCTGGGTCATCTAGCATTTCTTTTGCTTCATTCATATTATTTAAAATTTCTTTGTATTCTCTATATTTTTGTACTACATCTTCCATTGAACTATGTTCTTTTACTAATTTTCTCCATTCATTAGTATTTGCAATTACTTCTGGGTCGCTTATTTGTGAATTTAATTCATCATATCTCTTTTCTACTAATTCTAATTTTTCAAACATAATTTATCTTTCCTTTCTTAAATCTTTTCTATTATACTACGTTTTTGGCTTTTAAACAATAGAAACACTTAATTTTTTGCAATTAAGTGTTTCTTCTTTGTTTAATTATCATCATCTATTGGTCCAAATAATTCATCAAATTTTGCTTCTAATTCTTTTTGTAGGTCATATTCATCTTCCGGATCCTCATTCATTGGAAGCATTGGCGC
>USOM01000120.1 GCA_900556345.1 uncultured Clostridium sp.
TCACACAGGCCTGCATGAGTTTTACGAGTCAGAATTTTAGTGTGGGAAAATATAAGAGAATGGACCGAGTTCTTATGGATTGTCTGATTTTGTCTGTGAGTGTTGCTGCTGTGCTTGGATGCAGCGCATATTTCTTTGGGGCACAGATACTGACGATCTATACCAAAGAACCGGATGTGATTGCATGTGGATTGGAAATACTTTCCATCACAACCGTGCCGTATTTCCTGTGCGGCATCATGGATCTTTTCCCAGGCGCACTGCGTGGTATGGGGTATTCCTCTGTTCCCATGATATTGTCTGTAATCGGCACGGTCGGGATGCGTATTTTATGGATCTTTGTATTTTTCCCGCTTCACAGATCCCTGTATTTTCTGTTTATCTCGTATCCGGCGTCCTGGCTGGCAACGATCGTGATGCAGGTGATCTGCTATTACTTTGTGCGGAAAAAATGCTTATCGGCTGTGAAGAATCCAGATTTGGAAAAAATACGTCAGTGACAGGTGTAATCTGAAATCATAGATAAGATTTGGAAAAGAAAAAATTGCAGTATTACACAGCAAATTATCAATAGGAGAAAGACATGATGAATGGGAAAGAATAAAAAAAGATGAAGCAAAAATTGTAATAGGTGCAAGGTCTGCTATATTTGCACCCTGCAATAATTTAGGATTAATAATAATTGACGAAGAACATGATAGCTCATATAAATCCGAATCAAGCCCAAGATATTCAGCAAAAGAAGTAGCTCAAGAAATTGCAAATAAACATAAAATTCCATTAATACTTGGAAGTGCAACACCAGATTTAAGAACATTTTATAAGGCACAAAATCAAGAAATATCAACATTAAGGTTAACAAAAAGAGCAAATAACTCTAATTTGCCAGAAGTACAAGTGGTGGATTTAAAAATGGAACTTGCAACTGGAAATAGGTCGATGATAAGCAATTTGTTATACTCAGAAATGGAGAAAAATTTAAAAGAAAAAAGGCAAACAATACTGTTTTTAAATAGAAGAGGGTATTCAACATTTATAATGTGTAGAGATTGTGGATATACTCTAAAATGCCCAAATTGCAATATAAGTTTAACATATCATATAACTAAAAATATATTAAAATGTCACTATTGTGGACATACCGAAAGACCAGCAAGCATCTGTCCAGAATGTAAAAGTACAAAAATAAGATATTTTGGAACAGGAACACAAAAACTAGAACAAGAAATAAACAAGTTATTTCCAAGTGCATCAACTATTAGAATGGATGTTGATACAGTAACTAAAAAGAATTCACATGAGGAGATTTTAAGAAAATTTAAAGATGAAAATATAGACATTTTAATAGGAACACAAATGGTAGTAAAAGGACATCATTTTCCAAAGGTTACTTTAGTTGGAGTAATTGCAGCTGATGGCTCTCTAAATCAAGACGATTATAGAGCAAATGAAAGGACTTTCCAAATACTTACACAAGTTGCAGGAAGAGCGGGTCGTGAGAATTTGCCGGGAAAAGTTGTAATACAAACATATAACCCAGATAGTTTTCCGATTGAATATTCAAAAACTCAAGATTATGATTTATTTTATGATACAGAAATCAAGCTAAGAAAACAGTTGAAATATCCGCCATTTTGCGATATAATATTAATTGGATTTTCGGGAGATAGTCAAAAGGAAATTGAAGATATAAGTTTGTATATGTTTAATATGTTAAAGGCAAGCTTAGAAAAATATCAAATAAATGTGTTTCAGCCTATGCCAGCACCTATTGATAAAATTCAAAATAAAATTAGATGGAGAATTATTGCAAAAGGTGTTGTAAATGAGGAGGTTACAATTATTTTAAATAAATGTTTACAAAATGTGTATGGGATGAATTTGAGGCACACTAAGGTTAGTGTGGATGTTAATCCTAATAATATGATGTAGGCAAAAATGGCACAAATGGACCGGTTCTTTTTGTGCTCGACTCAAAAAGAACCGGTCCCAATGGGGAAAAAGGCACAAAAAGAACCGGTCCATTTGTGCCAAGATAGCAAAAAGGAAAGGAAGATAAGAATGGCACTAAGAAAAATAAGAGAACAAGGAGACGAAATACTAAGAAAGAAATCAAGAGAAGTAAATATTGATGACATAACAGCAGAAAAGAATCAAAGTTTAATAGATGATATGTTAGAAACAATGTATCATTTTAATGGAGTTGGACTAGCTGCTGTTCAAGTTGGAATTTTAAAACAAATTATTGTAATTGATGTAGATGATGATAAAGGCCCTTATGTTTTGATAAATCCAAAAATATTAAAAACAAAAGGTTCTAAGGAATGTGAGGAAGGTTGTTTAAGTTTTCCTAATGAATTTGGAAAAGTTGTTAGACCAACCGAAGTTGTTGTGGAATTTTATGATAGAGAAGCTAAAAAGGTGAAATTAAAGGCAAAAGATTTATTGGCACAAGCTGTATGCCATGAGGTAGATCATTTAAATGGAGTTCTATTTGTGGATTTGGTTGAGCCAGGTACTTTGGAATATGTTTCTCCAAAAGATTAAAACTGACACTTCACGTATGGCACAAATGGACCGGTTCTTTTTGTGCCTGACTCAAAAAGAACCGGTCCATTTGTGCAAGAAAGGATTGAATAATATGAATATAATTTTTATGGGAACGCCAGATTTTGCGGCTGAATCTCTAAAAGCAATTATTGAAAAAGGCCATAACATAATGGCTGTTGTAACAAATCCAGATAGACCAAAAGGCCGTGGTATGAAAATGCTTGCTACACCTGTAAAGGAAGTTGCTATCGAAAAAAATATACCAGTATATCAACCATTAAAGGTAAGAGGAAATAATGATTTTATAGAAACACTAAAAAGCCTAAATCCAGATGTTATATGTGTTGTGGCATACGGAAAAATTTTGCCAAAAGAAATTTTAGATATTCCAAAGTATGGCTGCATAAATGTACATGCATCACTTCTTCCAAAATACAGAGGTGCAGCACCTATTCAGTGGGCTGTGCTTAATGGAGATAAGACAACTGGTGTTACTACAATGTATATGGATGTAGGTATGGATACTGGTGATATGATTTTAAAGGAAGAGGTTCAAATTGGAGAAGATGAAACAACAGGCGAACTTTGGGAGAGATTGTCTGTAATTGGTGGTAATCTTTTGGTTAGAACTTTGGATGAAATTGAAAATGGAACAGTAAAGAGAATTCCACAAGGCGAGGATTTTACAATTGCTCCTATGCTTTCTAAGGAGATGGCTAAAATTGATTGGCAAAGTAAGAATGCTAAAGAAATTAAGAATCTTGTTAGAGGTTTAAATCCTATTATGGGAGCTTATTCTTTGTTTGATGGTAAGAAGATTAAATTTTGGAAAGTTAGGGCTTTTGATGAGGATGATGTAGAACTTGGAAAGGTTTTAGGTAATATGGATTTTAGTGATAAGGAAGCTGGAGAGGTACTTTTGGCTGATAATAAGAAGGGTTTGTTTATTAAGACCGTTCAAGGTGTAATTTCTGTGGAGGAAATTCAAGGTGAGAATGCTAAGAGGATGAATGTAGGAGATTTTTTAAGAGGATTTTCTATTGGGGATGGTTCTTTTTGCTAAAAATAATATAAAAATCAATAAAAAGCTTGACAAATAAACAAAAAAAGTGTAAACTATATTCGTATTACAGATATAGCTTACAAAATATCTGTTACTAACCAAAAAGTAACAGAATTTTTTATGCCCAAAACCATATAGAAAGAAGGATAAAATTGGAAGAAAAAATACAAATAAGTATACTATTAAGCTTATATGGAAAACTACTTACAAAAACCCAACAAAAATATATGGACCTATACTATAATGAAGATTTATCATTATCAGAAATAGGAGAAAACGAAAACATAACAAGGCAAGCTGTACGAACAATACTAGTA
>USOM01000121.1 GCA_900556345.1 uncultured Clostridium sp.
CAATAATATTTATAGATGAAATACAAGTATCAGAAAAAGCAATATGCTCATTAAAATATTTTTGTGAAAGTGAAAGTAACTATAAAATAGTAGTAGCAGGAAGTTTACTTGGAGTTAAAATAAATAGGTTTAAAAGTTCATTTCCAGTTGGAAAAGTATGGATAGATTATCTATATCCAATGGATTATGAAGAGTTTTTGCTAGCAATAAATGAAAATAAATTACTTGAATTAATAAAAGAAAGTTATAAAGAAATGAAACCAATGGCAGAAGCAGTACATCAAAAAGCTTTAAATCTATATAATGAATATTTATGTATTGGAGGTATGCCAGCTGCAATTTTAAATTATATACAAAATGGAAAAAATATAAACAAGTTTGAAAATCAAATATTAGAAATGATAATAACATCGTATTTAGCAGATATGGCAAAATATACTGAAAATATTGAAACAATAAGAAATAACAAAATTTACAATTCAATACCCGCACAATTAGGAAAAGAAAACAAAAAATTCAAATATTCGTTAGTTGAAAAATCAGCAAGAGCAAGGGAATATGAATCATCTATGGACTGGCTATTATCAAGCAATATGCTATTAAAATGTCAAAGTATAAAAACGCCTAAATCTCCATTAAAGGCATATATTGAAGATAATTTTAAAGCTTATTTAAGCGATATTGGACTACTTAGAGTTCTTTCAAAAATTTCTATAAATGAAATAATAACAGGAAAAAATATGTTATATAAGGGTGCCTTTGTAGAAAATTATGTTGCGGAAAATTTGTATTCAAAATACAGAGAATTGTATTACTGGCAATTGGGAAATGAGTATGAGGTCGATTTTTTGATTAATATTGATGGAGATATAATTCCTATTGAAGTTAAAGCTTCTGATAATACAACTTCTAAGAGTTTAAATTATTATATTAGTAGGTATAAGCCTGTTTATAGTATTAGGTTGTCTACTAAAAATTTTGTAGAAGCAGGAGGAATTAAGTCAATTCCTTTGTATGCTAGTTTTTTAATATAGAAATAACCCCAGAGCATTATGTTGAATATGCTTCGGGGTTTTGATAATTTATTTTATATAAAGTGTAGCACGAGAAGATGTACTATTAGACAGAGCAATTGGGCCCATAATGTCTCTATATGATGGAAAAATATTAGCTTCAAAACTTCCTCCTCTATAAATTCTGCTATTATTATTGTTGGCTTCTATTGTCCATTCTCTATGACAACCATATAGGTCGTATATATTATTTAGTATATCGTTTTTATTTTTACCAGTAGTTGATTCAGTATTTATTTTTTTATCATCTTTTATTACGATTGATTTTCCGGTTTTTGACATCCAATTCATAATTGCATCGTATTGACTTCCCCAAATCATACTACTTACAACTTTATCTTTACTATTATTTGTTGTTGCAAATGTTTTAATTTTTTTGTATAATCCATACCAACTAGATGTGTCGGTTTGACTAGCATCTACTGTTGCAATATTACCACTTATGCTCGCATCTTTGAATACAATATTGTTATTTGTATCTAGTCCAGCCTCATATCGGGCTACATAAAATCCTTTATATTTTAATACACTTTCTATCATTAGATTATATTCTTTTGTCAGTTTTTCAGATGTAATATTTCCTTCTACAGTATCATAAATTCCACCATCGTAAGAGGCTAATATATCTGGTTCTCTACAATCATTTGAATTTCCTTGATAATTCTCATTTTTACCATACATTAGCCAACTAGTACTTTCATCAAAATTATACAAAATTCCCTTATAATCATCTCCAACTTTCACAGCCATTGGAGTATAGGTTTTTCCACTTGAAATACCATTTTCACTACTAGTAGGTAAATCTGAGATTCTATTTGTATCCAAAACTACATCATCCACAGGAACCCAAACAAACTCACTTCCTTTTATTTCAACAACTACACCAGTATCGACAGTTCCCGTTATATACTTTGCACCATCAGGCAAAGCAAAATATTTACCAGCACCATCGGCAGTTGCCTGTGCAGTAGGATTTTCACCATAATTTGATGGATTAGGTATAGATTTTCCAGCAGCTTTAACCATTGCCTCCATTTGAACCATTTTATCAGATTCGTCAATTTGTGCCTTTTCTGTTTTTTCCTTTGCTTCTGTAGCTCTATTCAAAATTCCATTTTGTCCGGTTAGCATACTAATAGAAATACCAGCTAAAATAAGTAAAACCACAATAGTAACTACTAATGCAATTAACGTTATTCCTAGGTTTTTCCTAAATTTATTTTTCATTTTTTTCATCCTCTCGTTTTATAATTGATAAAAAACGTATATTACATCTTATAATTAAAATATAACACATTTTGTACTCACTTTCAATTGCAGGAAGCAATGTAACTAAAATGTAAATTTAATGAAAAAATATAGTAATGTATGTAGTTAAAATAATAAAAAGCATAAAAAAATAAAAATGACAGATACTAATTATAATAAAAAAATATACCAAAAAGACCCGGTCCCAATGATGCAAGGAGGTAGCGAATGCAGCTTAAACAATTCATAATTCAAATAATAGAAACAATTCTAGGTTCATTTATAATGGCAATGGCAGTATCATTATTTTTACTACCTAATGAGTTATCATCAGGAGGCTTTTCAGGAATAGCAACAATAATCTATTACTTATTTAAAGTGCCAATGGGAACAACAATACTTGCATTAAATATACCATTGTTTTTATTTGCAACAGTAAAAATAGGAAGAAGATTCTTAGAAAAATCAATAATAGGAACAATTAGTTTATCTGTATTTATAGATATATTAGACAGATTTGAGCCATTAACTAATGACAAAATTTTAGCTTGTATATATGGAGGAATTTTAACACGGATTGGGAACAGCACTAATTTTAAGAGCACACTCATCAACAGGAGGGTCAGATTTAGCAGGAATTTTAATAAAAGAATATAAGCCAACATTTAGAACTGGAAATTTAATAACAATAATAGATTTTGGAATTGTTTTATTAAATGTCATTTTCTTAGGAAAAATAGAAATAGGTCTATATTCAGCCATTGCTATATATTTAATGGGGGAAGTTATAGATATATTATTTGAAGGAATATATTTTACAAAATTGTTGTTTATAGTTTCTGATAAAAATAAAGAAATAGCTACTTTTATCGAAAATAATATAAAAAGGGGAGTGACAGGAATTTACGGAAAAGGAATGTATACAAATAAAGAAAAGCTTGTTTTAATGTGTGCTATTGGTAGAAATGATTTGGCAGAAATAAAGACACAAATTAAGAAAATTGATCCTAAGGCTTTTTTGATTATTACTAATTCGAGAGAGGTTTTGGGTGTAGGGTTTAAGGAAAAGTGAAAAAAGAAAAATAAGCTAAAAATACGAATTTTTAGCTTATTTTTCTTTTGGTATACCATATTCTCTTTTCATTGCATCAATAGAAATAATCCATTGTTTTCCATATTTACAAACATCTATACCATATATTAATTTACCATAAGAGATAGCTTTTCTTAATGTGCTTTCGTTTAATCCCCAAATTATAGTTGCATCACTAAGAGCCATTAAACCATCAAATGGGGTCTTTATATTTTTTCCATTTTCAAATAATTCGTTACACGAAATATCTATTTTATCATTCCATATAACGCCATAGCCACCTATATCGACCTCAACACAGTTAAATAATTCTTTATTTTTTAAAGGTTCGAACATTTTATTAGTTTCTATTAAATTTTTTAAATTATAAATTTTTGTTGCCCCTTCTGCAAATTGAATACTTAATTTGTAATCTTTAAGTGCAGTCACATTATTTATTTTATGAAACATAATTATCACCTCTTTTATAATTACATTTTATTCTAACGGTTTTATATCTTTAAAGTTTTGTGT
>USOM01000122.1 GCA_900556345.1 uncultured Clostridium sp.
CAATTATTCCATCTTTTACTAAATCTTTTTCTATGTTCATAAGAAAAGTCCTTTCATTTGTAATCTTATATATTTTTTTCTATAATTTTTTCCATTATTTGAATTGCGTTTGCCGCAGCACCTTTTCTGATATTATCAGCTACACACCATAAATTTAATGTATTTGGCTGACTAAAGTCTCGTCTAATTCTTCCAACATAAACATCATCTGTTCCATTTGCGACAGTTGCAAGTGGATAAATATTGTTTTGTGGATTATCATAAAGGACAACACCAGGTGCATTTTTTAAGATATTTTTTACCTCATCTAAATCAAAATCATTTTCAAATTCTATATTAATAGATTCTCCATGGCAATTTTCAACTGGTACTCTAACGGTTGTTGCTGTTATTCTAATGTCTTGTTTTCCTAAAATTTTTCTTGTTTCATTAATCATTTTATGTTCTTCTTTGGTATAACCGTCATCCATAAATACATCGATATGAGGTAAGCAATTATTATATATTTGGTGTGGGAATTTTTTTAAGTTTTCATTAGATGCTTTATTAAGCAAATCTTCTAATCCATTTTTTCCAGCACCTGAAACTGCTTGATATGTTGAATATACAATTCTTTTTATTTTATATTTATTATCAAGTGGTTTTAAGCAAACTACTGCTTGAATTGTAGAGCAATTTGGGTTTGCGATAATTCCGTGATTTAATTTTATATCTTCAGGATTTACCTCAGGTACAACCAATGGAACATTATTATCCATTCTAAATGCACTACTATTATCAATTACAATACATCCTTTACTTGCAGCAATTGGTGAGAATTTTTTTGAGGTATCTCCACCTGCTGAGAATATTGCAAAGTCAAAGCCTTCATCAAATGAGTTTTCTGTTAGTTCTTGGGCTATGTATTCTTTTCCTAAGAATTTTATTTTTGTACCTGCTGATTTTTTTGAGCAAAATAGTTTGTATTCAAAATTTGGCAAGTTTTTTTCTTCTAGTATTTTTAAGGCCGTTCTTCCAACTAAGCCTGTTGCACCTACTATGGCTAGTTTATAGGTTTTATTCATATTTTTTCTCCTTTCGATTAAAGAGATTTTTCTTTAGATATTATATGTTAAATGTATGGATTTTGTCAATGAAGATATAAAGGTTTTAAAAAATATTTGAGATAAAGTGAAAGTGACATAACATTTGCTTTTTTATGTATTTTGTGCTATAATTTGGAACATATTAAAAGAGATAATATTAAAAGGAGAAAAATAATGTTTACAGATTACACAAAAATAATAATAAAAGCTGGAAACGGAGGAAATGGAGCAATATCATTTAGAAGAGAAAAATATGTAGCTGCAGGAGGGCCAGACGGAGGAGATGGAGGAAAAGGCGGAGACGTATATTTCAAAGTTGACAAAGATAAAAATACATTAATAGATTTTAGATACAACAAAAAATTTAAAGCTACAAATGGGGAAAACGGAAGCGGAGCTAGATGTACAGGAAAATCTGGAAATGATATTTATATTGGAGTTCCAATAGGTACAATAATAAAAGATGTAGAAACAGGAAAAATAATAGCAGACTTATCAAATCCTGAACAAGTAGAATGCGTATTAAAAGGTGGAAGAGGTGGAAGAGGAAATCAACACTTTGCAACACCAACAAGACAAGTTCCAAGATTTTCGGAAGATGGAGAACCAGGTCAAGAAAAAGAGGTAATATTAGAACTAAAATTATTAGCTGATGTAGGTTTACTTGGATTCCCAAATGTAGGAAAATCAACATTTTTAAGTACAGTAACAGATGCAAGACCTAAAATTGCAAACTATCAATTTACAACATTAGAGCCAAATTTAGGAGTAGTAAAAGCAAAAGATGGTTCAAGTTTTGTAATAGCAGATATTCCAGGAATAATAGAAGGAGCAAGTCAAGGAGTTGGTCTAGGATTACAATTTTTACGTCACATAGAAAGAACGAGATTACTTTTGCATGTAATAGATATTTCGGGAATGGAAGGAAGAAATCCAAAAGATGATTTCAGAATTATAAATGAAGAATTAAAACAATATAGTGAAAAACTAGCATCAAGAAAACAAATTATAGTTGCAAGTAAAGCAGATGTTGCAAATGATGAACTATATCAAGAATTAAAAGAATTAGCAAAAGAAAATAATATGGATATATTTAAAATATCAAGCAGTACAGGAGAAGGAGTTAAAGAACTTCTAGATTATGTATCAAAAACATTAAAAACATTACCAAAAGAAGAGCTATATGAAACAGAAGA
The DNA here is from genome assembly GCA_900556345.1 of uncultured Clostridium sp. Classification (GTDB taxonomy): domain Bacteria; phylum Bacillota; class Clostridia; order TANB77; family CAG-508; genus CAG-269. The sequence continues at coordinate 2,282 of USOM01000122.1, forward strand.
AAAAATGGTATATACATTAGATGACAAAAAAGATGAATTTACAGTTACAAGAAATAATAATGAATTTGAGGTCAAAGGCGAAGCAGTTGATAGATTAATTAGAAGAATAAATATAGATGATAATGAATCTATGTATTATTTACACAAAAATCTAGTAAACCTTGGAGTAGAAGCAGAGCTTAAAAGGCAAGGAATTAAAGAAGGCGATATTGTTAAAATTTCAAATTACGAGCTTGAATGGTATGAATAGAAGGAGCAAGACAAAATGTTACCAATGGAAATAGAAAGAAAATTTACTATAAATTATTTGCCAGATAATATAAAAAGTGTAACAAAAATAACACAAAAACACATTTTTAAGGATATGGTGTGTTCGATTAGAGTTAGAAGAAGTATAAATATGTATACAGGAGAAAAAATATTTACACATACAATAAAGGCAAGAACAGAAAATTTAGAAAAATATTCAATTTGTGAATTAGAGAAAAATATAACAGAAGAAGAATATATTAAATCAAGACCGTTTAGGGGAAGTAGAACAATTCAAAAATATAGATGTGTTGTTCCAATTCAAGATGGCTTAAAGGTTGAGATTGATGTATTTGAGGGATGGCTTAAAGGCTTAATTATTGCTGAGGTTGAGTTTAAAAGTTCTAAACAAGCAGAAGAATTTAAAATGCCAAATTGGTTTGGTGGACCATTGGAAAGTAGAGCTTTTTCCAATAGAGCTTTATCTACTAAAAGCAGACACGAAGTTGTTGGTATGATAGGTAGAGAACAATTTAATGTTAATAAGAGAATTTTAAATTATTTGCAGAAAAGAGTTTTAAAAAATAGAATATAGTAAAAAAAGACACGTAAATTTTAGTTTATGTGTCTTTTTTAATGTATAGTTTAAAGTTATTCTTTTGATTTAGAGATTGCTATATAATATCTAATATCAAAATAACTAACATCTTCAGGCAAAGCCTCTTTAATAGGTTTAAGTTTTTCGATACCGATATCATTAATAGCTTTTTCTATTTCAGTTTTAAATTCTGTATGAACATATTTAGTAAGATCCAAATCCATACCTTTTTCCAAACAATCAATTAAATGATTTTCAATACTAATTCTAGTGAGTCCTCTTTCACTTGCAATATCTTCGATAGACATTCCGTTTGTATACATTTCATAAGTTATAAGCCTTGTATCTTGTTTTTGAGTTTTAGTTTTTTGTGGTTTAGCTAAATTAGAAACTTTTATATTGTTTTTTGAAACATAATCTGAAATAGTTTCTATAAATCTATTCCCATATTTAACAAGTTTATTTAATCCAACTCCCTCAATTTTAAGCATACTTTCCGCATCTGTTGGATAGAATGTGGACATCTGTTTCAAACTTGCATCAGAAAAGATAATAAATGGAGCTACATTAGATTCATTTGCAACCTTCATCCTTAAATCATTTAAAAGAGTAAATAAATTTTCATCAACTTTAGTTTCTATAGTAGATTCTTTAGATTTAGTAACTAAAGGTCTATTTTCAGATTTGTTTAATTTTAATTTAGTAGAAACTTTAGCACCATTAAATAAAACATCATTTGACATTGGTGTAAGCATTAAAACAGGATATTTATCTCCAATACTTTTAATATATCC
>USOM01000123.1 GCA_900556345.1 uncultured Clostridium sp.
AAATGTCAGCGTAAAAATTACACGATTTTGTGTCCAAAAACTTGACATAGATTCAAATAGGCTTTATTATAAAAGAAAAGGTTTAGAGAATGGAGATAATAAAGATACAGTTACTGAAGAAATTATAAAAGTTACTTATAAAATTAAAAATGTTAAAAGAGAATTGCTTTATTGTAATGATATAGAAGAGAGAACTAATAAAATGGTTGAAGATATTAAGTTTATAGAGGAAGAAAAATGGAATAAGCAGAATGAGAAAGAAAAAAAGAAAGAGAAAAGCAAGATAAAATAGTTAAATATTTTTGTTCTAAATAAAAAATATCAAACAAAATATTAGGTTTTTGCTTGACTTTTATTAAAAAATGTGATAAAACTTTGTTAGAACAGAAAAAAGTCTTCAACAACTGGTACTTGTTAAAGACTTAAAACATAATAATATATGTTTAGTTTATATTATATATTATATCATTTTGATGATAAAAATGCAACATTATTATGCCTTTTCTGTTCAATTTATATAAGAAAGGAGCAGAAAAATGGCAAGATACTATGTAAATACAAATGCACAATCTACTGGAGAACATGAAGTTCATAAAGATGGTTGTCATAGGATGCCAGAACCACAAAATGGAATATACCTAGGATATTTTTCAGATGCTAAAGAAGCTGTAAGAGAAGCTAGAAGATATTTTTCTAATGTGGATGGATGTTATTATTGTGCAAGTGAAGCACACAAAAAATGATAAAAGGCAAGTTAATTGCTTGCCTTTCTATACAAGGAGGTATAGATGGTTTTAGAAGATATTACTCAAATTACAATTGGTGTTGTTTTAAAAAGAAAAGAAGCTAAATATCCAACTATAAATACATATAAATATGAAGTTTTTAATTTAAGAAGTTATGAAGAAAGCATAGAGTATGATTTATTTTATAGCGAGGAAAATCTTGAAAACTTTGTTGCTAGAAAAGGAGATATATTATTTAGACTATCTTTTCCAATGAAAGTAATTGAGGTAGATGATGAAATAGAGGGAAAATTAATTAATAATCAGTATTGTATTATTAGAATGATTAACTTATTAAATATAACTTATAATATAGATTTTATAAAATGGTTTTTGGAAAGTGATTTAGCTAAACGTCAATTTGAAAAAATATTAATAGGGTCAACAATAAAAAGTGTTCCTGTTGTTAAATTAAGATTATTAGAAATACCAAGCTTAAATTCAAAAGAGCAGGAGCAAATTTCAAGAATCGTAAATACATGGAATAAGCAAAAGAGTTTATACAAAAAAATGTTAAAAGAAAAAGATAAATATTATGATTCAGTAATAAACAAATTAATAAATGGAGGTAATAAATAAAATGAACGAAAAACAATTACAAGATAAAATAAATGGAACTATTTGGAGTGCTTGTGACACATTAAGAAGTAGTATACCAGGTGGAAATTATAAGGATTATGCTTTAGTAATGCTATTCTTGAAATACTTGAGTGATACGTATAAAGAAGAAAAAGAGAAAGCTGAAGAAAAATATAAAGGTGATAAAGAAAGAATAGAAAGAGCATTATCAAGAAGTAAATTTGTTTTAGAAGATGAATGTACATTTGATTACCTTTATGAAAATAGAAATGAAAACAATATTGGTGAAAAAATTAATAAAGCTTTAGAAAGAATTACAACTTTAAATGGTGTAAAGCTTTTAAACCTATTTGCAGGTGTTGACTTTAATAGTGAAGTAGTATTTGGTAAAACAAAAGAAAAAAATGCAATATTAAGAACTTTATTAGAAGATTTTAATAAACCTGAAATAGACTTAAAACCTTCTAAAATAGGAAATTTAGACGTAATTGGAAATGCGTACGAATATTTAATAGCTAGATTTGCAGGAGATTCTGGTAAAAAAGGAGGAGAATTCTATACCCCTGCAGAAGTTTCTATTTTACTTGCAAAATTAGTTGAACCAAAAGAAAATGATAGAATTTACGACCCTGCGTGTGGATCTGGTTCATTATTATTAAAAGCATCAAAAGAAGTAAACAGTGAAAGATTTAGTATTTATGGACAAGAAAGTAATAGTTCAACATACAATTTATGCAGAATGAATATGTTTTTACATGGTGTTAATGATGCACATATTGAATGGGGAGATACTTTAGCAAATCCGTTACATTTAGAAAATGATAAATTAATGAAATTTAATGTTATAGTTTCAAATCCTCCATTCTCACTAGATAAATGGGCAAAAGGTTTTGAAAATGCGAATACAACAACAATAGAAAACGGAAGAAAAAGAGATACTTTTAAAATGGAAGCATCAATGGATCCATATAATAGATTTGAATATGGTGTACCACCAAAAAGTATAGGGGATTATGCATTTATTCAACATATGTTGAAAAGTTTAGCAGATGATGGAAGAATGGCAGTCGTATTACCTCATGGAGCATTATTTAGAGGTGCATCAGAAGGAATAATAAGACAAAGAATATTAGAAGATAATCTAATAGATGCAGTTATTGGATTACCTGAGAACCTATTCTATGGAGTATCAATTCCAGCAACAATAGTTATATTTAAAAAGAATAGAAATAGAGACGGAGTTTTATTTATAGAAGCAAGTAGAGAATATGAGAAAGGTAAGAACCAAAATACTTTAACTAGAGAAAATATAGAAAAGATTTTAAATACATATAAAAACTATGAAGAAGTTGAAAAGTATTCTCATATTGCTACAATGGATGAAATAAAGGAGAATGAATATAATCTAAATATCAAGAGATATGTTGATACATTTGAGGAAGAAGAAGAAATAGACATAGAAGAAACAAAGAAAAATATTGCAGAAATTGAAAAAGAATTACAAGAATTAGAAAAAGAATTACAAGAGTCATTAAAAGAATTAGGATTATAGAAGGGGAAATAGAAATGACAGAAAAAATGGAAAAATTCGAAATACATGTTAAAGGTGGATTTTCAGAGAGAAAAGGAATAAAGCATTTTTCTGACATTGTTCAGACTAATGGTTTAAATGCTAGAACAAGAAACTTGTTTTATTCTGCAACAGATGAAATATTCGATAGTTTAAATATTAACCATTCATATGAAGTTAACTTAAAAGATTATTTTGTTGAATATTTATACAAAGATGTTTTTTCAAAAACTGTAAGAGATATACCAATGACATGGGGAAACGGTTATGATTATGATAAAGTTTTTGATTTAATATATGCAGTATTTACACAATATGATTATGAAGACGTTTTTACTTTTGTAGAGGGGATAATTAAATTTTTAACTATGACAGACAAAGCAACATATTATTCATATAATTATAAAAAGGAATATATTGAATCAATCTCAAGAATCTTAAAAAATGAGAATGTTAATTATAGAATAATAGGTGATAAGATTACTGATATTATAGATGATAACCAGATTGAAAGTATAGAAGAAACATTACAAAACAAATATAAACCTGTTGTATCACATTATTCAAAAGCAATTGAACAATTATATAAGGCAAAAGATTATGATAATTCAATAAAAGAATCAATAAGCACAGTTGAATCGATGTGTCAAATTATAACTGGAAATGATAACACATCTTTAGGCAAAGCATTAGAAAAATTGAAAGGAAAAATACATCCAGCATTGAATACAGCGTTTGAAAAGTTATATGGATATGCTAGTAATTCTAACGGAATAAGACATGCAAATGGATTAGGTGAAGGAGATTCTACATTTGAAGAAGCAAAATATATGTTAATTAGCTGTTCAGCATTTGTAAATTATTTGAAGGAAAATTTTGAAAATAAGGAAGATTAAAAATGGGAGAATGGAAGAAAGTAAAATTAGGTGATTGTATAAAAGAAGTAGTAGAAAAAACAACAGAAAATAATCAATATGAAGTATTAACT
>USOM01000124.1 GCA_900556345.1 uncultured Clostridium sp.
TGATTGGGGACGGTTCTTTTTCGGAAAAAGAACCGTCCCCAATCAGAAAAATTATAATTCAAACTGACTATTATACAAATCAGCATAAAATCCATGTTTCTCCATCAATTCTTCATGATTTCCTTGTTCAATAATATTTCCATTATCAACAACCAAAATCAAATCAGCATTTTTAATAGTAGACAATCTGTGAGCAATAATAAATGAAGTTTTACCTTCTGTTAGCTTATCCATCGCCTTTTGAACAAGTTCTTCTGTTCTTGTATCAACATTAGATGTAGCCTCATCTAATATCAAAAATGGTGTTTTATTTAGCATTCCTCTTGCAATAGTTAAAAGTTGCTTTTGGCCAGCAGATATTTCGTCATTATCAGAAAGTTCTGTATCTAAGCCTTTTGGTAATGTTTTTATAAAGTGGTCTAAACCAACGACCTTACAAACTTCTTTTACTTGTTCATCTGTTACATTTTCAGTGTTGTAAACTATATTTTCTTTTATTGTTCCATCAAATAGCCATGTGTCCTGTAAAACCATAGTAAATAAATCGTGGATATTTTCTCTTGTTAGTTCTTTTGTAGATACTCCATCAATTTTTATATCTCCTGAATTTATGTCATAGAATTTCATAAGCAGATTTACCAAAGTTGTTTTTCCAGCCCCTGTAGGTCCTACAATTGCTATTTTTTGACCAGCTTTTGCTTTAGCACTAAAGTTTTGAATTGTAGGTTTTGGATTGTTATCATATTGGAATACTACATTTTCAAATTCGATATCTCCCTTGACTTTTTCTTTATCTAATTTCTTAGTAAATTTACTTTCATCTTGCATTTCTTCTTCGTCTAAGAATTCAAATACTCTTTCACTTGCAGCTCCTGTAGATTGTAGTGATGTCATTGCTTGTGCTATTTGTGAAAGTGGAGATGTAAATAGTCTTACATATGTAATAAATGCAACTATAACGCCAAATGAAATCATATTTTTCATTGTTAAAATTGCTCCAACTATACAGACCGCAACATATCCAAAGTTTCCTATAAAGTTCATAAGAGGTTGCATTAATCCTGATAAAAATTGACTTTTTCTGTTGGCCTCATATACGTTTTTGTTTAAAATATCAAATTTTTCATTTGCAATTTTTCCTCCATTATAGGCTTTTACAACATTTAATCCTGAATATACTTCCTCAATATGACCATTTAATTTTCCAAGTTCAACTTGTCTTGCAACGAAGTATTTTTGTGATTTTCCAAGGATTCCAAACATAAATATAAATCCTATTAAACTTGCACCAATAGCAGTTAATGCCATTATCCAGTTTGTGTAAAACATCATTACAATTGTTCCTAAAAATAGAACAGTTGAGCTAACCAATGTTGCTAAGGATTGGTTCATACTTTGTGCAATTGTGTCTATGTCGTTTGTAACTCTTGATAAAATATCACCTATTAAGTGTTTGTCATAATATCTAAGTGGTAATTTGTTAATTTTATGTGATATTCTTGAACGCAAACTTTTTGCGAATTTGTTTGCAACATCTGTCATTGCTATTGATTGGATAAATGTAAATAATGCACTTGCAATATATAAACTAGCTAGTGTTAAAGCTAATTTTTTTACTGCTACCATATCCATTGTTCCCATTAACCCTTTTGATATTTCATCAGTTAAATCTGATAATTTATTTGGAGCAATTATAGACATTATAGAGCCTAAAAATGCTAAAACTATTGCTATAAATATTAATATTTTAAAAGGTTTTAATTCTGAAAATAGTCTTTTCATTGCTCCTTTAAAGTCTTTTGCTTTATCGGTAGGGTCTCCGCCTCTACCCATTGGTCCTCCTCTAGGCATTATCTAATTCCTCCTTTGATAATTGTGATAGTGCTATTTGTTTATATACTTCACAACTTTCTAATAATTCTTTGTGTGTTCCCATTCCAACTAAATTTCCCTCATCTAATACAAGAATTTTGTCTGCATTCATAATAGTTCCTATTCTTTGGGCAACTATTAGAGTTGTAGCATCTTTAGTATATTTTTTTAGTTCTTTTCTTAATATACTATCTGTTTTATAATCTAGTGCTGAAAAACTATCATCAAATATATAAATTTCTGGATTTCTTGCAATAGCTCTTGCAATTGAAATTCTTTGTTTTTGACCACCAGATACATTACTTCCACCTTGTGCCATTTGTGTATCATAACTATTTTCCATTTTTTCAACAAAGTCTTTTCCCTGTGCAACTTCAATTGCTTCTTTTACTTTTTCTGTTGAAATTTCGCCTTTTCCATTATCTCCATAAGAAACATTTCCACTTACTGTATCATTAAATATTACAGCTTTTTGTGCAACATATCCTATTTTATTATATAGAGATGTTAATTTATAGTCTTTTACATTTACACCATCAACTAAAATTTCTCCCTCTGTTGCATCATAAAATCTTGGAACTAAATTAATTAAAGTTGATTTTCCTGAACCTGTTGATCCTATAAATGCTACAGTTTCTCCTTTATTAGCCTTAAATGATATATCTTTTAATACATAGTCCTCTCCATCTGGATATTTGAATCCAACATTTTTAAACTCGACTGTTCCAACTTCATTATTTGTGTTATTATCAATAGTTCCATCTTTTACTGTAATTTCTGTGTCTAATACTTCATTTATACGATTTGCAGAAACTTGTGCTCTTGGTAACATCATAAATATCATTGCAAGCATTAAAAATGACATTATAACTTGCATTGCATACGAACTAAATACAACCATATTTCCAAAAATTCCTATTTTATCTGCCATTCCCGCATCTCTTATTAAATATGCTCCTATAAAGTAAATTCCAAGTGTTAAGAAATACATTACTAAATACATTGTTGGTGATAATACTGAAAAAGCTTTTTGGTTAAACAACTGCTGATTTGTAAGTTTTGTGTTTACTTCTTCAAATTTATCTTCTTGATATTTTTCAGCATTAAATGCTCTTACAACTCTTATTCCTGTAAGGTTTTCCCTAGTAACCTCATTTATCTTATCTATTAATTTTTGAACAATTTTAAATCTTGGCATTACAATTGACATCAATACTGCAATTACAGATAGTAAAATTACAACTCCAACCGCTGTTAAAGAGCTCCACTGCCAACTTTTGTTTAAAATTTTTGTTATAGCCCAAATTGCTGTTATTGGTGCTTTTATACTTAATTGTAATCCCATTGCAATTACCATCTGAATTTGAGTTATATCGTTTGTTGTTCTTGTTATTAAACTACTTGTTGAGAATTGTTTTACTTCACTCATTCCCAAATTTCCGACTTTATTAAATAATTTTTTTCTTACTTTCATAGAAAATGTTGCAGATATTCCAGATGCTATATATCCCACAATTATTGCAGATACTAAGCTTCCGAAGGCACATGCTAACATATATCCACCATTTTTTACAATTTCAGACATTTCACTTCCTTGTGTTTGTACAAGTATTGTTATTTCTGACATATAGTCTGGCATTTTTAGTTCTAGCCATACTTGGCTTATTATTAATACTAAGCATACTAGTGCTAATAGCCATTCTTTTTTGCCTAAGTTTTTCAATAATTTTATCATTTTTTTCCTCCTTTTTTGTGCACCGTTTATTATATTATATTTTTTTTGGCAATGTCAAGGTTTGTGTGCTAATTCACAAAAGTTTCACATTTAAAAATGAATAAAAGCAATCACCTAAAAAATTAAGTAATTGCTTTTATATTATATATAATATTTTACTCCATTTCCGCAAAAATTACATCTTTTATGTCTGTTGTTACATCTGGTAATTTATTATAATTTATTAACATTAATATTTTTACATATTTAGTTGCAGGTCTAAATT
>USOM01000125.1 GCA_900556345.1 uncultured Clostridium sp.
ATCCTATTCAATCTAACTCTAATATGTTTTTAGATAATGATGATGCTATTGTAGTTAACTTTAAGAAAGATAAAAAATAATTTTTAAAAGGAATAGAATTAATGTCTATTCCTTTTTTTGATTTTTGCGTTAGTTGCTTTTTTATGTCTACTATGGTATACTTAATATAGTGGTGTCAAGTTGGCACTTTTATCGTATATATTTCCTTTTTTACCTAAATATCCTTTGTGATATTTGTTTATCTTATATATATTATACATTTTTTGGAGGAAAATTTTATGAAGAAATTAAGAAACTGTTTTTGTGGCTTATTGGTGTCTGTACTGACAATTATAGGTAGTGTATCTAACGTTTACGCTAGTACTGATATTTTAAGTACCTATGACTCTCAAGTTATAAACATGGCAAACACATATGTTGATTCATCAACAACATATGGTAACACGGACCTTAATCCTTTTATTAAGAGCAACGGAGGTCGATACTTTACTGTAAATGAAATTGAAACAGACCACTTTGATGTCAATGTAAATGGTGTACCAATAACCGTCATCATTTCCCAAAATAATTCTGTTGAACAGTACAAACCACAGAATGTTACTGATCTGGATGATAATTCTATTATCAATATAATCGAATCCAGTCGTAAAAAAGTGGCTGATTATATTGAAACTTCATCCATTCTTATAGACAAAGATAATATTGAAAATTATATTAACTCATTGTCTATAAAAGCTGCCGACTTTACGGATGATTCAGCAGTTGGAGCATACTTCTCCGCTAACGATTCTGTAATTTACGTAAACAATGAGATTTCCGAATATGTGTGTGAATGGATGGTGTGCCACGAGTATATGCACGCTATTGCATATTTCACACATGGCGAAATCGACCTTGATGAGGTTCCATATGCCTATTCATTATATAATGAAGTTTGGACTGACTTATTGACCTCCTCAATGGATCCAGAAATAAATGAATCAATTGAGTCCTATTATAAGGGATATTACACTTTGCTTTACCCTTATATAAACATTTTCGGTGACGAAACTATCAAATCATATTTTTACGGATATAATTCGATTTACCAAAAAACTAGCAAATCTGAATTTGACTTTTTCGTAGACGTGTTTGAAAACTTTGGTCAACAGAATTCGGAAGTGTATTAAAACAATTTGGTACTAAAATGGTATGCAAAAAATCTTTGCTAAAATCTTCTATAATTAGACATTTGCCACAGCTTAACAAAAGCGATAAAAAGAGGAACTTTCTCTTTTTATCGCTTTCTTCAAATATAAAACTATACAATAAATTGTAAAACTAGTCCAGACACTACTCCAACAAAATACATAATTCCAACTACACATAGGTTTTCTTTCAAATGTTTTTTATTAGTTCTAAATAATACTAACAATCCAACTCCAGCTCCTGTAAGCAAACCCGAAACCAAAGATGCCATATTTATTACATTTTCAATATAAAGATTAGTTATAATAACAGATGCCGCACAATTTGGAATAAGACCAATTAAGCTCGAAATAACTGGACCTAAAAAAACATTATTTTTTATAAATGTTTCTATTGTATCTTCCCCTATTAAACCAATTATTAAACCAATAACTAATGTAATTATAAAAATATAAACAGTTATATTAAGAGTATGAATTAAACTTGCCTTAAAAATTCCTTGTTCGTGACAATGGCAATGTTCATCTTCACACATTTCTCCAATAGATTCACCATCATTTTGTACTTCATCACTTTGAATATTTGTATTTTCTTCGTTTTTAGAATGCTTTTTCATTATAAACTTTCTAAAAATAAAATCGACCAAAAATCCCCAAAATACACCTAAAATAAGCTTTATTCCAAGAATTTCAAACATTAAACTAACAGGCATCGCTTCTGAAATAAATATTGGTATCATCTCATCTGATGTTGACAAATACACCGCAATTAAAGTTCCTATTGATATCAATCTTGATGAATACAAATTAGTTGCAGAAGCCGAAAATCCACATTGTGGCAAAATACCGAACAATCCCTCCTATTAAAGGCCCAAATTTACCTGATTTTTTTATATTTTCTCTTATTTTGTTACTTGTTTTATTTTCTATATATTCCATTATTAAATAAGTTATAAATAAAAATGGAACTAATTTTATTGTATCTATAATCGCATCTTGTAATATTTCTAACATCTTATTCTCCTTTTTTATACTAGACTAGCGACCATTTTATCATATTTTTTGTGCTATTGCAAATTTTTTCGCGAAAGGACCGTTTCTTTTTCCATTGGGACCGTTTCTTTTCGCGAAAAGAAACGGTCCCAATACGAAAAAAATTATCCTTTAGTTGGTACCTTTATAACAACCTCTGTACCTTTACCAACTTCACTTTTAATATCTATACTTCCACCATTTTTATCCAAAATTTCCTTAGCAATAGAAAGTCCAAGTCCTGTTCCGCCATTTTCCCTGCTTCTGGCCTTGTCCACCCTATAAAAACGCTCGAAAATTCTATTTAAATCTTCTTCTGGAATTCCAATTCCATTATCTATTATTTTTATATATGCATCATTATATACAAATCCAACATAAATTTTAAGTAATCCACCATTTGGAGTATATTTTATGCTATTTGTTAAGATATTTAAAACTACTCTTTCAATATCATCTCTATCCGCAAAAACCGGTGGGACATCTGCTGTAACAAAGTTTTCTACTTGATGATTTTTCTTTTTAATTTCTATTGCAAGTTTATCTTGACACTCTTTTACCATTTCACCTAAATCAAAACTTACCTTTTTAACTTTTTTTCTATTGCTATCCATTCTAGAAAGTTCAAGTAAATCTGTAACAAGCCTTGCCATACGTCTTGCCTCTGTTGCAATTACACCTAAAAATTCTTTTTGAGTTTTTTCATCATATTCCCCCTCTAAAAGTGTATCTGCATAACCCATTATTGACGTAATTGGTGTTTTTAGTTCGTGTGATACATCTGCAACAAATTCTTTACGCATATTGTCTAGTCGTTCGTGTTCGATTGTATCTGGAATAAAAGCAATTACCCCTGCAGGAATATCTTGTTTATTTCTAAATGGCGAAAACAATACATCAAGATTTGCATCACCCACATTTACTTTTTGTGTTGTAGATGTCCAGTTATCCAAATATATTATTTTTTCCATATTGATGTTTTTATCATATTTATGGAACACATCTTCAAAAGTATTATCTTCTGGAGCTATTTTTAATAATCTCTTTGCTGCCGGATTTATAAGCGCTATACTTCCATCCCTATTAAAAACAACTATTCCCTCTGTTGTATGTAATACAATTTTTCCCATCTCTATTTGCTCAGTCGACTTTTCCTCATCTTTACTTTTTAGATATTTATTTAGTGGGTATACTATAACCTTTGACATATATACAGCTAGCGCTATTGCAATTCCAACAAATATAACACTACAAATTATAAGTATTCCATCAACTTCTTTTGATAAATCTTGTATCTCTAAATCAACTTCGCTTAAAGTTGTTACTTCTTCAGTATCAATTTGATTATGGATTCCGATTATTTTTGATTGCATAGCAATTCCAAGTCCAATTAATATAATTATTTCTGTAATAAATATTACTAGAACTACTTTTAAAGGTGTATTTTTCTTAAACAACTTTCTTCCCTCTTTCTTGGGACCATTGTTCTTTTGGGACCGGTTCTTTTGGGACCGGGTCTTTCGAGGACATTTTCTCAAAGTAACTGTCCTCAATGGTCCATCATTTATTTCACTAATTTTCTTATTTCATCATAAATTTTATCTTCGACATTTTCATTTGAAACCTTATATGC
>USOM01000126.1 GCA_900556345.1 uncultured Clostridium sp.
GAAATATTTGCACTATATGAATTTGATAAAAATATAAAATCTATATTTTTAAAATATATTTTAGAAATAGAAATAATAATAAAATCCCTTATGTCAAATACCTTAGCTAAACAATATGGTATTCAGAATTATTTAAATTCTTCTAATTTTGATGATAATATCAATAAAAATTCGATAAATATTTTTATAAAAAAAATAGAAAAAGAAATTGAAGATAATTATATAAAACACCCAGCTATAAAACATTATAAAGATGTCTATGGTTTTGTTCCCCCTTTTGTTTTAACAAAAATTTTAACTTTCGGAACCATAAGCAAATATTATAGTTTACTAAAGCAATATGATAGACAAACTATAAGTAAATATTTTAAATTATCCGATAAATTATTGAAGCAAATCTTAATAAATCTAACTATGGTTAGAAATATTTCTGCGCATTCCGATAGATTATTTGCATATAGAAACAAATATGATATTAGCTTTAAAAACATAGAGAAAAAATATCCTAGAAAAGAAAACTTATGTAATTTATATATGATTATAAAATGTATGAAGGTATTACTTGATGAGAAAAAATACAATGAATTTAGATACTTGCTTGATAAAGAAATTGAAAAGTTAAAAGAAAATTTAACCGTTATTGATATAAAAGATATCTTGATAATAATGGGATATGATGTATAATATATAATCAATTTGAATATAATAATTTCAGTGGTGCTTAGAAAACTTTTGAAGCTCTAAGTCATAAAAAATAAGATGTGTAAATATTTTACACATCTTATTTCTACTCATTTTCTCCTCTTCCTTCTGGAAGTGCATTACTAGGTAACTCAATTCTTATTCTAATTCTAAATACATAAGTTGCAGCTCTAACAATCTTACTATTTTTAAATCTTTGCCATAATGATGGTTTAGCTTTAAATGTTGTTTCTTCTTTATAGTTATTTAATTCTTCTTGAGCTTCTTCAACTGCCTCATTAGCCTCTACTTCATTATTTTCTTCTATAGTTTGAACATTTGCTTTAACTTTTTCTTTCTTAGCCTTTACTTTTTTAACTTTTTTCTTTGTTTCAACTACTTCTTCAATATTTTGAACTTCTGGTTCTACTTCTTCCTCTACAATTGTTTGAGTATTATCCTCAGGTGTTGGAATTAATTTTAAAGCATCTGATACTTCAATTCCTATAAAACTTAATGCTTTTGAACTATCTTCTAGTCTTTCCATATCTATTTCTATATGTAAATTAGATTCAAGATTATTTGCTTTTGCTTTAAGTATTTTCATAGAGTCATTATATTTTTGTGATGTTTTTCCTTTACATCTTCCTAATGTGTTTAAGCTTTCGATTATTTCTTCTGGGAACTTGTCTGATGCTTCTTCTACATCGGCTTTCCATCCTTCTTCTTTGTTGTCTGCTTCTTCTATAAGTTCATTTAAAGTTCCAGCTAGTGCTATATTTTCTTCTCTTTGTTTTATTAATTCTTCAACTCTTTTTGTATTTTCCTCGAATTGATTTATAGCAAATTCCACTAAGCCATAAGCAGCATTATATACACTTACAGGGAAATTTTTCTTTTTAGGATATTCTATTAAGTATGTCTTTATAGACTCTATCAAATCTTTAAAATATGTATCTTCTTCTAATTGTATTATTTTTTTCTTGTTGTTCGGATTTATTAATTTTTGAACTTTATCTATATTTGATATTATTTTTTCTTCTGTGATTACCATTCTCACATTTACTATGCCAGACTTAGACATTGTAAACTTCCCTCCTTTGTTATTATTTTAACGTATCTTCTACATAATTCATTTTTATTATACAACACTCCCCTAAAAACTACAAGAAATTTTGCCAAACTTTTTTTTACATTTTTATGACAGAATTGTTACATTTTTATTACAGTGTTTTTAAATACTTTTCATTATTTTGTTCATTTCTACATTTCTTTTAATTTTCAAAGTAGTTGTTTTTACAAGTTCTTCGTCTGTTAATATTAATTTTTTTACATATTTATATTTAGGCATAGTCTTATTTACTTCCTTTACCCAATTCCAGATTTTTTCTTTCAAATCATCTATAGTTATATCTCCAAATTGTTTTTTTACATAGTCCTTATCATAGCATATTTTTACAGATAATGTTACATCTCCATCTCTTGCGGGCATACCAAATACCATACATTCTTTTACTAATTCTGATTTTTCTAACAGACTTTCTATTTCCTCTGGATATACATTTTTTCCGTTTTTTAATACAATAACAAATTTCTTCCTTCCAGAAATATATAAATATCCATTTTTATCAATTCTAGCTAAATCACCTGTACGGAACCATCCATCTTCTGTAAATACTTCTTCATTTGCTTCTTCATTATTATAATATCCAATCATTACAGAATCGCCTTTTGCTAAAAGTTCTCCAACTCCCGATTTATCTGGATTATCTATTTTTACCTCTACACTTGGAAATTTCTTACCAATAGATCCTAATCTTTTTTGTTTTGTAAGTTCTGCTGCAATTACTGGTGATGTTTCTGTTAAACCATATCCTTGTAATACATTAAATCCTAAATCCCAGAACCCTTTTTCTTTTTCAGGTGATAATGCTGCTCCACCTGCAACCATTACGCGTAAACAGCCTCCAAGGTTATCGTGAATTTCTTTAAATAATTTTTTTCTTATATCAATTCCAACTTTTAATAAACAATTGCTCAATTTTATACCTTTTTTTACAGTTGGCATTTTTCCCTTGTCCTCAATTGTTTTCATTAATTTATCATACATTTTCTCAAATACAACTGGCACACATATCATCGCAGTAATTTTAAAGTTTTTAAGTTCATCTGCAATATGTCTTACACCTTTTGAGAATATTATGCTTCCACCAATTGACAATGGATATAAGAATCCAACTGTACATTCAAATGTGTGATGCAAAGGTAAAAATGATAATAATCTGTCTGTTTCGTCAAGTTCAAAAACATTTCTTATGTCTTTTACATTTGTGCAAATATTTTTGTGTGATAACATAACAGCTTTTGATTGATTTGTTGTTCCAGATGTAAATAGCATTATTGACATTTCTTCATTATTAATCTTAGCTTCCAAAAATTCTTTATTTCCGCCATCTAATAGTTCTTTTCCTTTTTTAGTTATCTCTTTTAAAGAATATTTGTTAAAGTCATTTTTTTCTAAATCCATAGAAATGAAATATTTTAATTTTGTATTTCCTTGTTTTTGAATTTTTGCCATACATTCATCATATTTTTCTGAATAGATAATTGCCTCTACTTCTGAACGAATTATTAAACTTTCTATTTCATTTTCTGGTAGTGCTTTATCTAATGGTACTATTGTTCCTGTACCAGTTACTACTGCTAAATATGAAAGTTCCCATTCATACCTATTTTCTCCAATTACAGCAATTCTTTTTCCTTTTAAGCCCATTTCTATTAAAGCTGTTCCTAAGCTATTAATTTCATAGCAAAATTCTTTGTATGTTACTTTTTTAGAATCTTCTAGGCCTTTTCCATCTCTGTAAAAAGCTACTTCTTCTCCAAATTTTTCTTCTGAATTTTTCATCATTTCCTTTAAATTTTCAAATTTTATGCTTCTATCTAACATCTTTTATATCTCCTTTAACCCTTTTATTACTGTATTTTCAAATTCTTTATAAACTTTTCCAACATTAAAGCTCTCTTTGTCTCTTAATTTGTATACTAAACACGAACATATTAAGCCATATATTTCTGATGCATAAATTTTTTCATCTCCTGCTTTTATTTGTCTTGCATCAATTCCTTCTTTTACTATTTGTTCAATTTTTTTT
>USOM01000127.1 GCA_900556345.1 uncultured Clostridium sp.
AAATGCAAGACGAAAAAATAATGAAAATATTTATATGTGATAGCACTCAATCTGTTTTTAATTCTATTATTAAGAAATTTGAGGTAGTGCAAGATTTAGAAGTTTTAGATGTATCTCATATGTCAAGAAAAGTAATAAAACACGGAACTACAGATGTACCAATTGAGTATTATTATACAGAAATTTCTATGAAAAATGTTGATAAATGGTATGCTATTGAATATTTGATTGATAAATTGAATATTGAAAAAAATGAGGTTATGACAATTGGTGATAATATGAATGATAAGAAGATGATAGAAGAAGCGGGACTTGGTGTTGTTATGAAAGGTAGTACACCTGTTGTAACTGCTGTTGCAGATTTTGTAACTGATGATAATAATAATGAGGGGGTAGCTAAAGCTATTGGTAAATTTATATTGACATAGTAGAATAAATGTTTTATACTATAAAACGCCTTTCACCTAAAGGTAGAAAGGAGGGAAAATCCTTGAAACAATTTATAAAATTACTAGCATTATATATTGTTTACTTAATTGTAAAACATTTTGACGATTAGTAAAAGGGAAAATACCAGGAAAGCTTTGGACGGCTCCTGGTATTTTTTATTCCTTGAAACATTTATTGCAATTGCTAATTATTATATTAGCACATATTCTATTATATGTCAAATAATTTTCATTATGCATATTGATAAAAAGAAAAAAACATGGTAAAATAATGTTCGGTATAAAAAAGCAAAGGGGCAGAAAAGATGAATGATAAAATAGTTATAAAAGGTGCAAAAGTGCACAATCTAAAGAACATAAGTTTAGAAATACCAAGAGACAAACTTGTAGTAGTAACAGGACTTTCAGGTTCAGGAAAATCAAGTCTAGCATTTGATACACTATATGCAGAAGGCCAAAGAAGATATGTAGAAAGCTTATCATCATATGCAAGGCAATTTCTAGGAATAATGGAAAAGCCAGATGTAGAAAGAATAGATGGTTTATCACCTGCAATATCAATAGACCAAAAAACAACCTCGAAAAATCCTCGTTCAACAGTAGGAACAGTAACAGAAATATATGACTATATTCGTTTATTATATGCAAGAATAGGAGTACCATATTGCCCAAACTGTGGCAAAAAAATAGAAAAACAATCAATAGACCAAATAATAGACAAAATACTAACACTCCCAGAAAACACAAGAATACAAATATTAGCACCTATAGTAAGAGGCAGAAAAGGAGAATACAAAAAAGAATTAGAAAACTTCAGAAAAGAAGGATTTGTAAGAGTAAGAGTAGATGGCGAAATTTATGATTTATCAGATGAAATAAATATAGATAAAAACAAAAAACACGAAATAGAACTTGTAGTAGATAGAATTGTAATAAGAGAAGATATAAGATCAAGACTTACAGAATCAGTTGAAACAGCACTAAAAAATGCAAATAATATGGTTGCAATAAGTGTTGTACCAAAAGAGGATATGGATTTAAGTTCATTTGGTGGAATAAAAAGAGAAGATGGAACAACAGAAATATTATTTAGCTGTAATTATGCGTGCCCAGATTGTGGATTCAGTTTTCCAGAATTAACACCAAGAATGTTTTCTTTTAATAATCCTTTTGGAGCATGTCCAGATTGCTTAGGAATAGGTTATTTAATGAAAATAGATGAGGACCTAATAATTCCAGATAAAGACAAAACCTTATATGATGGGGTAAAAGCATTTGGTGCAAGCACAATGAAAAAAGGCGAAACAATGGCGAAAATGTACTTCGAAGCAATAGGAAAACACTATGGAGTAGATATTAAAAAGCCAATAAAAAAATTGCCAAGAGAATTCATAGAAAAAATATTATATGGAACAGATGAGCCAATAGATTTTGAATTCCAATCAGCTTATGGTACAAGAAAATTCTCAAGCCCATTCGAGGGAGTAATTCCAACATTAGAAAGAAGACATAGTGAAACTAAATCACAAGGAATGAGAGATTTTTACGAGATGTATATGAGCAATTTAGATTGCCCAACATGTAAAGGTTCGAGGCTAAAAAAGGAAATTTTATCAATAAAAATTGGAGACAAAAATATAAATGAACTTACAAATATGCCAATAAACAAAATACAAGAATATTTAAGAAATTTAGAATTGTCTGAAAAAGATAAAATGATTTCAGAATTAATATTAAAAGAAATAGATAAAAGACTACAATTTTTAATAGATGTAGGCTTAGAATACTTAACACTTTCAAGAAGCAGTGGAACACTATCTGGTGGTGAATCTCAAAGAATAAGACTTGCAACACAAATAGGTTCTGGGTTAACAGGAGTACTTTATATACTAGATGAGCCGAGTATAGGATTACATCAAAGGGATAATGATAAATTATTAGCAACATTAAAGAAATTAAGAGACTTAGGAAATACCTTAATAGTAGTTGAACACGACGAAGATACAATGTATGCGGCTGATGAAATAATAGATATTGGACCAGGTGCAGGTGTTCATGGTGGAAACATTATGGCACAAGGAACTGCAGAAGAAATAAAAAAAGTAGAAAATTCTATAACAGGTCAATATTTAAGTGGAAGAAGAAAAATAGAAGTTCCAAAAACAAGAAGAAAAGCAGTAAAATCAAAATGCATAGAAGTAAAAGGAGCTACAGAACACAACTTAAAAAATATAGATGTAAAATTTCCACTTGGTGTATTTACTTGTGTAACAGGAGTTTCTGGTTCTGGAAAATCAACATTAGTAAATGAAATTTTATATAAAACAGTTGCTCAAAAATTAAATGGTGCAAATGAAAAGCCAGGAAAGTGTAAGACTGTTAAAGGAATTGAAAATATTGATAAAATAATAAATATAGACCAGTCACCAATAGGAAGAACACCAAGAAGTAACCCTGCAACATATACAGGAGTATTTGATGAAATAAGAAATATATTTGCAGAAACAAATGAGGCAAAACTACGTGGATATGGAAAAGGAAGATTTAGTTTTAATGTTCCAGGTGGTAGATGTGAAAGTTGCCAAGGAGATGGAGTTCATAAAATAGAAATGCATTTCTTGCCAGATGTTTATGTACCATGTGAAGTATGTAAAGGAAAAAGATATAATCACGAAACTCTAGAGATAAAATTTAAAGGAAAAACAATATCAGATGTATTAGATATGACAGTTGAAGAAGCATTAGAATTTTTTGATAAAGTACCTAAAATTAAAAATAAAATGCAAACATTATATGATGTAGGTTTAGGATATATAAAATTAGGACAGAGTTCAACAACCTTGTCTGGTGGAGAGGCACAACGTGTAAAACTTGCAACAGAATTATCTAAAAGAGCAACAGGAAAAACTTTGTATATATTAGATGAACCAACAACAGGACTTCATATTGCAGATGTTCATAGATTAGTAGATATTTTACAAAGACTAGTAGATACAGGAAATACTGCAATTGTTATTGAACACAATTTAGACTTAATAAAAACTTGTGACCATATTATAGACTTAGGACCAGAAGGCGGAGATGCAGGTGGTGAAATAGTTGCAGTTGGAACACCTGAGCAGGTTTGTAAGAACGAAAAGAGTTATACTGGATTATTTTTGAGGAAGTATTTAGAAAAATAATATTAAGAGGCTTATGAATTATAATTTCATAGGTCTTTTTTGTGAAAAAATTAATAATTTATGGAAAAATGTAAAATATAAGAATATCTAAAAGTTTGAAATTAAGACATTTTCCTAAATGATTTATTAAGACATTATCATAAATGAATTATA
>USOM01000128.1 GCA_900556345.1 uncultured Clostridium sp.
ATGCTAATCCTGAAACATAAAATGTTTCTGACTCTGGTAACCAATCTGCTTCATTAGCTCCACTAACATGCCATCCAGTAAATTCATATCCTTCTTTTGCTTCCACTTTCGGAATAGGATGCGCGTCTCCGTCAGTTTCATCTAAATCATAAGTTACTACTTTAGCTCCAGCCGGGTCTGTAAATTTTCCTTTTTCAGGATCAACATTGAAAGCAACATGAGCAGTTTTCTTTATCTCTACTGGTTTAATAACTGCTTGAATAGCTACAAACTCTGAAGTACCAGCAGCTCTTACAATATCCTCATAACTCATTTGGGCAGTAGCATCAAAAAACTTATCATTAATTGTCCATCCCTTGAGCTCATATCCCTCTTCAACAGTAAGTGTTGGTGGCGTGATAGTATCACCGCTCGTCATCTCTTTAGTTAAAAAGTGTTGTCCGTCTGCACCCACTGCATAATCCCAGTAATTGAAAGTTACTGTAATGTTAAATGCTTTTTCATCTGTAGCAACAGTTGTAGCAGAACTATTGTTATCAGCCGCAACAACCGGTACAGCATTTACTCCAACGAGCATTACTGCGACAGAGAACGCACATGCCTGATGAAGTACTCTTCTCTTTTTCATCTCTAATTTCCTCTCTTTCTCATCTTAAAAAATTATATGCTTTTGTGCATACGTATCCTATCTTGGTTATTATAAGTCTTAATTTTTAAGAAGTCAACAGTATTATCTCTTTTTCTAGGACTTCCTGGTCTTTTTAACATACTTTTTTCAAAACATTTTATTTTTTCTTTTCTTTTTCCAGATGTATCAAAAAATTTTATACCATATTTTCGGCATTCTTTTTGCATTTCTTTGCTTCGACATATTATTTGATTACAAGTCATTTCAAGCATAAATGTCCCTACATTTGCAGTCCAATCATCCTTGTCATCATTTAATTTAATTGCTTTAATTAAACTTTCTTTTGTTTCGTTTGGCATTCCTAAACAATACACATCAAAGCCTTTAGGTATAAAATATTTTTTTGCGTCCTCCACACTTATTTCGTGTGTCTCAAATATCATTTTTCTTTTTGCTTTTCTAAGGTCTATATTCATTTCGTCTGCAATATCTGTCATTAGCATTGTTATTACCCTTTCTGGCACCAATGTTTGCTCTATATTTATTTCATATACTCCGTTATTTGATTTTGCTTCTGACATTACTTTTTTTCGTAACATACTATTTAAGGCTATTGAAAATACATCTCCTCGAACTAATTCATAATTTTTATTTCTTTGAAATAAAGCATTTGATATGGTCGTTTTACCACAACGTGGTTCTCCTATAATTAAAATATTTTTACTTATTTCGTCTTCCTCCTTTAACTTTTTGATGAAATAAGCAAAAGCAATTATATTATAACGTATTTTTGTGCATTTGTAAATGATTCTTCTTTATTTAATTCTTTTACTTTTTTCTCCAAATCCACATAATTTTTTATTGCTACAAATATTGTTATTAAAAGAAACATAATAATATTTTCTATAAAGTTTCCCAAAAAATCTGACAAACCACTCATTGCATTTGGCAAACCAAATATTATTGAAAAAAATATATCTGCAAAAATCATTGTTTTATATATATTTATTATATATTTTTTCTTTCTTTTTTTCCTTCTATAGTATCTTTCATATTTATGATTGGTTCATTTGAATTCTTGGTATTTTTTCTATAAACTTTTATTTACATCTATGCTACTTTTGGTTGCATTGTATTAGCTATTTTCGAGTTTTTTTAATATATTGTTTATATTTGGGAACACTATGTTTTTCATTCCATGCTTATATAAATTTAATACTTTATTAGCTTTAAATATTATCTCTTCTTGCAATCTATTTGATACTGTTATTTCCACTTTATTTTTTATATATTTACATTCAATATATTTTTCTGTAACAGGAAACATATTTTGTATTAAAAATGTACTATATGTATTAGCTACATATCCAAAAACAATAGTATCAACAGAAGGATTTTTCCTTAATTCTTTTTGTTTTTGAATTTTTTTATCATAAATTTTTTTATATTTCTCAATTTTGGTGCTTACAGGTATAAACCATATTATTTTTTCGTTTTCTTTGCTTTTAAAACAATAATAGCAAGGTCTTTTTATACTATTTTCTTTATTTTTCATTAATTCTCTATCATTTACAATTTCAAAGAACTCGTCTTTTATAAAATAAAATTTTCCTACGTCTATTTGCATATTTCCTCCTTATACAGTATAAGGCTTACCATTAAAGGTAAGCCTTATTATTTATTCACTCTCTCATTTATAACTCGCCAAAGGGGCGGCGACAAACACATTTATTTAACAATGATGTTCTTCATTATTATATTCATAATAGCATAAAATATGCTTGTATGTCAATGATTTTAGAATTTTTTTGTATCATTATTTTTACTTATTGTGCATATTTTGACCGTTTCGTTGTGCAATTATCTCCATATCTCTCCATTAATATATCTAGTCAAAGCCATAATAAAAGCACTTCTAGTTAAATCAATTCTAGATAATTCGCCACGAGTTAGCAACCCAATTCCGCCTTTTCCTTTTCCTAAATCATGTCCTTCAAAAATTCTATCCATAACACTACCTAGTTCTTTTTCTTTAATTTCTTCTATGTATTTATTTGGAATAGGAAATCCTTGACTTGCACCATAACTTATTATTCCATTTTTATCTTCCATTACAACCGCATTAAAATCAATCCATTCATCACATAGTAAATTTTGAATTCCACCTTCACTTGCTACATAAAAATCTGCAATTATGTTGTTTTCTTTTGCATATTTTTTTAAATTTTTAACTCTATTTTGTGCTCCTTGAAATATTTCTTTGTTTATTGGCTGAGCATTCACATCTGAGCTTACAGGTATTCCTTCAATTTGAACATTCTCAAAATATTTTTCAAAAGCTTCTTTTGCACCCTGTATTTTTCCTGGATTTTTTGTTCCTATTAATATTTCCATTATTTTCTCCTTCTATAAAAAATCCTCGGAAACCAACTGATTTCCAAGGATGTAATATATTAATAATTTTCAGCTTTAATTTCAAAATAAGCTTTTGGATGATTACAAACTGGGCAAACTTCTGGAGCTTTTGTACCAACAACTATATGACCACAATTTCTGCATTTCCAAATCTTAACTTCTCCTGCTTCGAAAACTTTTCCATCTTCAACATTTTCTAATAGTTTTTTAAATCTTTCTTCATGTTCTTTTTCTATTTTACCAACTGCTTCAAATAAATAAGCTATTCTGTCAAATCCTTCTTCTTTAGCAGTTTTTGCAAATTCGTCATACATATCTGTCCATTCGTAATTTTCACCATCGGCTGCTGCTTTTAAGTTTTCAGCTGTG
Organism: uncultured Clostridium sp.; assembly: GCA_900556345.1. GTDB lineage: Bacteria > Bacillota > Clostridia > TANB77 > CAG-508 > CAG-269. Next base: position 3,413 of record USOM01000128.1, read on the forward strand.
CTACCAATTCCATTTAATTCTTTAAACCACATTTTTGCGTGTTCTTTTTCATTTTGAGCAGTTTCTTCGAATATTGCTGCTATTTGCTCATATCCATCTTTTTTTGCTTGACTTGCAAAATAAGTATATTTATTTCTTGCTTGAGATTCTCCTGCAAATGCTGCCTTTAAATTAGCTTCTGTTTTTGTTCCTTTTAAATCCATTTTAGTACCTCCTAATTTTTTTCTTATTATATCACATTTTTTATTTTTTACAAGTTTTATTTTGATTATTTATTGACATATTTGGAAGCTTTTAGTAAAATATTTGTTTGTAAGGAACATTTTTTTGAAATGGGGACGGTTCCTTTTTGAA
>USOM01000129.1 GCA_900556345.1 uncultured Clostridium sp.
CTTTTAATTCGTTTACTGTTACCATTCTTCCATTAATTTTACACATATTTTTGCCATTTACATTTATTTCTCTTGATATTATTATTGTTCCGTCTATTGCATTTTCGTTTTCTGGCTCATATAGGGCAACTTCTACAAAAGAGTTTGTTTCTCCTTTTCTTATCATTTCTTTTGAAAATCTTCCACCAGATATTATATTTAATGAACCTATTATTAAGCTTTTTCCTGCTCCTGTTTCTCCTGTTAGTACATTTAGAGCTTTTCCTAAATCTATTTCTATGTCATCTATTATTCCTATATTTTTTATGTGTAAATTTGTTATCATTTTTCTATACCTCCAAATTTTCGTTTTACGAATTTGTGTTTGTATAGATTATATATGATTTTTGATTTTTGTCAAGAGTTTTTGCGAAACTTTTTTCGTTTTTTGATATTGACAAAAAAATCGGGACCAAAAAGAACCGACCCTTTTGGACCCAATATAAAATTAAAAACTAATCATCTTAACATCTTTGCCATTAAATGCAAAAACCATCTTAGTAATATTTTTAAATCCTCTTTCTATCAAATTGTCCTCATATTTTTTGTCTATGATTTGTTTTTTAGCATTTTCAATAGTTTGTTCAATGGTATTCTCTGATAAATCATCTAAAACTTTAAATTCAATAACAAAACTATTGCCATTTTTATCTTTAGGTTCTAGCATTATATCATATCTACCAAATCCCGATTCACGGTTAGAATTTACATAGTACGTATCTTTTAAACCTACAAGCATTCCTAAAACAAATGCGTGGTAAAAATTCTCGGCAGTATTTTCCCCAACATCCATAAAACTAAACATTTGCCTTACAAGTACAATAAACTTTCTTTCAAATTCGTACAGATTTAATGTTACTAAGTCATTCAAAATAGAGTGAAGGTCATTTCCTATAACTTTATTGCTAAACCAATCTCTAATTATTCCTTCAAATAGATTTTTTATCTCATAATTTGGAAGTTTCACTTTATATACGCTCTCCGCTAAATTTACAACTTCTGTAATTTTTAAATATCCTGTTCCTAAAAGAAGTCCCCAAATGTTATCCTCATTTTGTTCAATTCCTACTATAATTGTTTCAAAGTTTACAGGTACTATTATTTCTTCCCCTCGCAATAATGCCTCAATTTTTTCTTTTATTGTTGATGAATTTTTTAATATTAGTTTTATTAAATCATTTGAACTTGTATTTACCCAATATGGCATTAATTTTCTGTCTGTTAGATAATTTAATATACTCCAAGGATTATATATACCTTCAGTATCGCCTATTTTGTATCCATCATACCATTTTTTGATTTCTTCTTTATCATCTTGTATGTTAAAATCTTGTATAATTTTGTCCATTTCATTTTCTGTAATACCAAAATCTTCTGCAAATTCATTATCTAAAACTGTATATACTCTAAAATTATTAGCTCCACTAAATATACTTTCCTTAGCAACTCTTGAAACTCCTGTTAATACTGTTTTTTCAATGTATTGGTTATCTTTAAATGTTGTACCATAAAATGTTCTAAAAAATTCAATTGCTTCATCATAAAATCCTTGAACATATGCATTTTGTAATGGAACGTCATATTCATCTAAAAATAACATTACCGGCTTTTCATATTCTCTATATAACATTCTAGATAATAGTTTTATTGCTCCTTGGAGTTGAATTTTATTTCCTTTTAAGTTTAAAATTGTATTAAACATTTCTTTTTCTACATCAAAGATTTTTTCACTTTTCAATAAGTTTGCGTGGTCAATAAATAATTCATTTAATTCAGTTTGAAACAGTAACATCATTTCTTCTAGGTTTGAACCTCTAACGTCTTTTAATGTAATATAAATACAAGGATATGCTCCCAATTTTGAAGTATATTTCTCTCCTTGTTCCATTATTTTTAAACCTTCGAAAAGCTTGCTAGTATCCTTCTTTTCGCAATCAAAAAAATATCTTAATGTGCTCATATTTAGTGTTTTTCCGAATCTTCTTGGTCTTGTTACAAGGATAACCCTACTTTGATTATCTATTATGTGCTTTATATATAGTGTTTTATCTATATAATAGTTGTCCTTTATACGTAATCCTTTAAAATCACTCTCTCCTATTCCTATTCCTTTCATCAAAGTACCTCCTTATATAAATTTATCAATCTTAATCACAAATCTACCTTTTCTAGTATTGCCAGATATCTCCTTAAATACAAATCTTCCTTTTCCTCTAATAGTAATAATATCTCCTACTTTAACTGATTTAGAAGCTTTTGTTTCGTTTTTAAAGTTCAAAAAAACTCTTTCTTGTTCAAGCATATCAACTGCTTTATTTCTAGAGGTTCTTGCTAAACTTGCAACGATATTATCTAGTCTTAAAGATGCAACAATTTCAGTAATTTCCACTTTTTGAGCTTCAATTTCCTGTAAATCTTCAATATCTATAACCTCAATATCTGCTGATGAGAATCTAGTTAGTGAACCTAGATTTTGAATTAAAAATTTTTGTACTTCATTTTTAATAACAATTTCTGCACCTTTAGATTTTACTGAAATATCTCCTACTTTTTCTCTTTCAACACCTAGTTTCATTATAGCTCCAAGGTATCTTCTATGATCATATTCTTCGTCTAGTGCTATAGGTAATGTGATTTTTATTACACTTATCATTTTCGAATGATTTTTTCTTGTCATTTCCTCTGTAAGTTTTTCCGGATACACAATTAATATTTTTCTTTCTGCCTCTCCTGCTCCTCCAAAGAAATAGTAATTTTTGAAATTTATTCTTTTTAAGAATTTGTCTACTAGGTCTTGTTCTGCTAGATTTAAGAAGTCTGTGCATTCTATTTTGTTTTTGTTTTTGCAAAATTCAATTTTGTCTAGTACAACTGCTAATAGTAGTTTGTCCTCTTGATTTTTATAGTCTTTAAGTAATTCTTGTTTGTTCATTTTTGGTCAACTCTCTTTCTTTTTGTGGTTATATTGTACTAAAAAAAAGAAAAAATAGCAATAGTTGTTGCTATTCTTTCTTTATCCAATAAAAATAACCTCAAATGACTTTTCTGCCATTTGAGGTATATTTGGAAAACCTTCTTTTTTAGGAGGTTTGTAATTTAATATCTTGTCAATAAATTGTAACGCGGAAACCAACACTATATAATATAAATGATCATTTGAAAAATAATATCTTAAACTAACAGGTATATTGTTAGAAATACCATCAAACGATCCACCTCTATAAACACATCTTTCCTGATTCTTTTCAGATGTCTCAATTGTCCATTCCAAAACATTTCCAGCCATATCATATATATTTTGTAAATTGGTTGATTCTGATGCCCCTGTTGTCATAAAAATCCCATTTTCCTACATATTATTATACCATTTACAGGCCCACCTACCTATTCATATTTTTTATTCTAAAACTGGTATTCTATTATTCTAGTTCATCGTCATCAGGTCTCAGGGCTACTTCCATAGTCCGACACGGAACCCAACGATGTTGAGAGAGTAGCTAGTATTGTCGCTGTAGCGGTCCTTAGCAGGATTGTCCGAACCAAGGTTAACGTAGTTGCCACCCCTGCTAACACAAGGAGCGCTAGTATCGTAGAACTCTAATGTCCATTCCCATACATTTCCAGCTATATCATATATGTTTTGTAATTTTGTAGCATCTGTTGCTCCTGTTGTTAATAATATTCCGTTTTCATATGAACTTTGTTCTTCCTTCTTGCTTCCTG
>USOM01000130.1 GCA_900556345.1 uncultured Clostridium sp.
GTTCTTTTTCGGAAAAAGAACCGTCCCCAATCAGAAAAAATGTATATTTATTTAAACTTTGGAAAAAATTAAATCAAAGGAGAATGTAAAATGATATACACAATAACTCTAAACCCAGCTTTAGATTATATAATAAAATTAAAAGAGCTAGTACCAAACGAAATTAATACATCTGAATCGGAATACATCCTTCCAGGAGGAAAAGGAATAAATGTATCAATAATACTAAAAAGATTAAATGTAGAATCTGTAACTTTAGGCTTTATTTCAGGATTTACAGGCAAAGAAATTCAAAAACTTGTAGAAAAAGAAAAAATTCAAACAGATTTTATAAATCTAGAAGAAGGACATTCAAGAATAAATGTGAAAATTTTAGAAGATGAAAAAGAAACTGCAATAAATTCTAAAGGACCATTAGTAGATAATAAATCAATTGAAAAATTATATCAAAAATTAAGTAATCTAAAGGAAAACGATATTTTAGTTCTATCAGGAAGTATACCAAAAGGAATAAAAGAGGATATTTATGAGGAAATATGTGAAAAAATAAAAGATAAAAATGTAAAAATAGTTGTAGATTCAACAAAAAAGTTACTGTTAAATACATTAAAATATAGGCCATTTTTAATAAAACCAAATCATCACGAATTAGGAGAAATATTTAATGTTCAAATTTTAAATCAAGACCAAGCAATAGAATATGCTAAAAAACTTCAACAAAAAGGAGCACAAAATGTGCTTGTATCTATGGGCGAGAAAGGCTCAATCCTTTTAGATGAAAATGGGAAATCATACAAAAAAGCTGCTATTTCAAATAAAAATGTAATAAATACAGTTGGAGCCGGAGACTCTATGGTTGCGGGTTTTTTAGCTGGATATTTAAATTACAAAAATCACGAAGATGCCTTAAAATTAGGAATTGCATCAGCATCTGCTACTGTAAACAATGTGTTTTTGGGGACAAAAGATGAAATTAATGAATATTTTAACAGCTTTTAGTTAAAATAAAAATATCGAACTTTTTGAAATTGGGACGGTTCCTTTTACAAAATGTCCCAAAAAGAACCGGTCCCAATGGGACATTTTTCACAAAAGGAACCGTCCCCAATACAAAAAAAGAAAGGAGATATCTCAAAAAATGAAAATAACAGACTTAATAAATAAAGATGCCATTGACTTAAATGTTCACATATCAACCAAAAAAGAGCTAATAAGAAAAGCAACCGAATTAATGGCACAAAACGGAAACATAAAAGATTTAGAAAAATATGAAAATCTTGTTCTAAAGAGAGAGAAAGAAGGTTCAACTGGAATTGGAGAAGGAATAGCGATTCCACACGGTAAAGGTGAATGCATAACTAAACCTGGACTTGCAGCAATGGTGATTCCAAATGGTGCGGATTTTGACGCTTTGGATGGAAACAAGGTTAATTTATTGTTTCTAATAGCTGCACCAGATACAAAAGATAATATTCATTTAGATGTTTTAAGTAGATTATCAACTTTACTAATGGATGCAAGTTTTAGAGAAAATCTATTAAATGCAAAATCAAAAGATGAATTTTTAAAAATAATAGATAATGCAGAAAATGCAAAATTAAATAAAAATGAAAATCAAAATAATGGCTATGAATTACTTGGAATTACAGGGTGTCCAACGGGTATAGCTCATACTTATATGGCGGCCGAAGGCTTAGAAAATGCTGGAAAAGAAATGGGTCATTTAATAAAAGTAGAAACTCAAGGTCAGTCTGGTGCACAAAATGTTTTGACAGATGAAGAAATAAAAAGGGCAAAAGCAATTATAATTGCGGCAGATGTAAATGTAGATTTATCTAGATTTAATGGCAAAAAAGTTTTAAGAACAGGTGTTACAGATGGAATTCGTAGACCAAAAGAGTTGATAGAAAAGGCCTTAAATGATGACATACCTATTTATCACGGTACAGGTTCAGAAGGGGATGGAAATGGAGAAAATGCTAATTCAAATAAAGGTGGAAAAAATATCTATAAACATCTAATGAGTGGTGTTACGCATATGTTACCATTTGTTGTAGGTGGAGGTATTTTAATTGCTATTGCATTTTTACTAGATGATTATTCAATAAATCCCGCCAACTTTGGTATGAATACACCAATTGCAGCGTTTTTCAAAACAATTGGAGGTATGGCATTTGATTTTATGCTACTAATTTTATCAGGTTATATTGCTATGAGTATAGGTGATAGGCCGGGACTAGTTGTAGGTTTTGTTGGTGGAGCAATTGCTAAAGCTGGAACAACATTTACATCATTTAGCAATCCGGATGAAGTCCTAGTAAGCTCAGGTTTCTTAGGCGCTCTTCTTGCAGGTTTTATAGGTGGATATGTAATTTTGCTTTTAAAAAAAATATTTAGTTTTATGCCCAAAAGCTTAGAAGGAATTAGAACAATTTTAATTTATCCTGTTGCAGGTGTGCTTTTAATAGGAATTATTATGTTATTAATAAACCCATTTGTTTCGGCGATAAATACAGGATTAAACAATTTCTTATTTTCACTAAGTGGTGTAAATAAAATTATTTTAGGAGCGATACTTGCTGGTATGATGTCTGTTGACCTTGGAGGACCTGTAAACAAAGCAGCATATACATTTGGTACAGGTATGCTTGCAGAAGGTCATTATGAGATAATGGCAGCCGTTATGATAGGAGGAATGATTGCACCACTTGCAATTGCATTAATTGCAACATTTTTCCCTAAAAAACTTCCTAAAAAAGAAAGACAAGCAGGACTTTTAAATTATGTTATGGGATTATCATTTATATCAGAAGGAGCAATACCATTTGCATCTGCTGACCCACTTAGAGTTTTACCATCATGTGTGGTAGGGTCCGCGGTATCTGGAGCAATGTCTATGGCATTTAATTGTACTTTAATGGCTCCTCATGGCGGAATATTTGTACTTCCTCTTATTGGTAATTGGGGTTGGTATTTGGTTTCTTTGGTTGTGGGTTCTGTAGTTTCTATGGCGATTATGACGGCTCTTAAGAAAAATGTGTGGGAATAGAAAGCACTTTATGGTTAATCAAAAAATAGTAAGGAGTTGAATATTTTGATAAAAGATACAATTATAATAGAAAATGAAACAGGACTTCATGCAAGACCTGCAACAGAAATTTCAAAAGAGGCTATGAAATATAAAAGTGATATAAAATTTGTTGTAAATGGAAAAACGCTAAATGCCAAATCTCCACTTATGATTATGGCAGCAGGAATAAAATCTAAATCTGAAATGGAGATAATATGTGATGGCGAGGACGAAAAAGAAGCATTAAAAGGTTTAATGACAGTAATTAAAAATCAAATTGATAAATAAGGAGCTAAAAAAATATGCTAAAGGGAATGGGAATTTCTGATGGAATTGGAATAGGAAAAGCCATCATATTAAATAATGAGGATATTAAGCCAGAAAAAATTAGAACAGATGATATAGAACAAGAAAAAAAGATTTTTTTAGATGCAATCCAAAGTGTAAAAGATGAAACCAAAAATTTAATAAGTACTTTAAATGGAACAGAAAAAGATATAATGGAAGCATATTTGGCAATTTTACAAGATGATACATTAGTTCAGGAGACAATAAAAATTATTGAACAAGAAAAGTGTAATGCAGATTATGGAGCAGATGTTGGTTTTAATAAAATTATTCAAATATTTGAGCAAATGGATGACCCTTATATGGCAGCTAGAAGTAGAGAT
>USOM01000131.1 GCA_900556345.1 uncultured Clostridium sp.
GCATTATTACATATGGAAGTGTATACCTTGACTTCATTTCCCATAATGTGTGGAATAACATTCCTCCTATAAATATTGTAAATAATAAAATTAATTCATTATTAAGATTTTTTCTATTTTTTATTATGGCAATTAATGCTCCTCCATATATTAAAATTGTTAATGCCTTTTGGTATATTTCTATTAGCTTATATTTTTTGCTTTTCATTATGTTACTCATTATTTCATCTTTATCTTGTACTCCAACATTATACCAAATACTCTGGAAATATGGATCAGCCCATCCTGAAACAGTTTTCATAAAATAAAATTTTCCCATATATATTGGATGTGTTATTAATTCTTTTATTCTTTGTTTTACTTTCTGTGGGTATGTTTTATGTGCTAAAGGTGTATCTTTCCACGATTCTAGTGCAGACTCTCCATACCAACCATTAGCTCTAGAGCTTTCTGTCATTCCTATATATATCCATACACTTGTTGGTATTGAATGTTCTTTTCTGCATTCATATTTGTTTGCATAATGATTTTTTATGCAATTAAATGGTATTAGTGTAATTAGCATAAATACTATAATACAAACTATGTTATTTATAATTTTTCGTTTTCTTTTTTTATAGATATCTTGTATTAAATACATTGCTAAATAAATTATTATTGCAAGTATTATTATTAAATAATTTGTTTTAGTAATATATGCTAATGCCATTGTAACTGCTGATATAATAAAATAAGCTATCTTGTTACTTTCCTTGTATTTCATTATAAAATAAACTCCACTAATACATAATGCAAGTCCAATATAATCTCCATATACGTATGTAGTAAGCAAAATTAATGGTATAAATGTTAGACACATTATCCAGTATATTGTTTCATTTACTTTATATTTTTTGCCTAAATTCTTTAAAATTAAATACATAAATATAAATGTTATTATATTTGCTATAATATTTATATATTGAATTAGTTTATAATTTGTAGTTCTAAAAATTTTATATAAATTTCCTACTACCCATACCATTCCCATTTGATATGGATATTTTTCAATATATCCACTACTTTTTATTGCATCAATATCTCCGGTTAACAAAGCTTATTGCTAAATTATTTACACTTTTAGAATCATCTACAGGTGGTACATTAGAAGTTCTTACCCAATATACAGAAACTCCCGCATAAATACATATTGCTATAATCAGTACTGCTTTCTTTATTTTCTTAGATATTTTTACTTTATCTTCTAATTTTTTTATCCCAAACACTATTATAAAATCTATTGCTAAATAACATATTAGTCCTACTGATGTTGTTAATTTTATCATTACATTTTCGTCAAAATTTTTAACTGTTGCAATAAAAAACATACTAATAATTGTGCATGTTAAAAGTATAACTGTTGAAAAAAATACTACTATATTTTTTGCTAATTTATCTAACATATTATATCAAATTAATCTTCAATGATTAATTCTTCCTCCCTTACTATTTTTTAATATTTACACAAATGCATTGTATTTCCACTAAATATTAACTGATTATCATCAAAAACCTTCCAATCTTGGTTATTAAATTTTTCTACAATTTCCGAGTCTTGGCTTGTTTCTATTAAATCCATTCCAGCGTAATATTTTAAAATGTAAATTATACACCAGTCTTTTGCGTAAGCTTTAATGTTTGTATCTCCTGTTGTAAATACTCCGTTATATGCATAAGACATTGATTTATCTTCATATAATGCTATATTTGTTATTTTATTTCCTGTTTGATTTTCATATTCTTGTATTTTTGAAACTATTTTGTTTGTAATTTCATAATCCATTTCGTTTGTTTTATATCTTGAAGTTTCTATTTCATTAAATCTTCCAAATTGTACTATAAGTAATACTAAACTTAAAATTATCACCAAATTTTTATTCTTATTTTTTATATTTTTGAAATTCATAAATAAATATAATACTAGTATTCCAAAAAGTGAGGCATACGAATATGTGCTTCTTGCAACAAACCAAATTGATTCTGTGTTTTGCATAATTTGTGGTGCTATACTTGCAAATAAAACAGCACCGATTATATATAGAATTTTTAGTATGTCTATTACTTTACCTTTTGTGTTCTCTTTTTTTGATAAAATTTCATATATAATTATAAAACATATTGCTACAATTAGTATAGCAAATAAATACTTTGGCAACATAAGATAAGTATTTAATATCATATCTTTCGAACTTTTATATATTTTTTTTAGTGACTCTGATAATATAATTTCTCCATTTATTCTACTAGATATATAGCATATTTTTATTAATAAATAATCTATAATAGCTGGTATTCCATAACTTAGAGCAACACATATATTATTAATTACAAATTCTTTTATATTTTTAGAATATTTTAATATGTATATAATAGATATTGCAACAAATATTCCTACTACGCCTTGGTATGAAAAATTTGCAAATAGCATAAAAATTCCTGATAAAATTAAGTATTTTTTATTTTTGCTTTCTAACCATTTTTTTATTTCACCAACTGCAAATATGCACATAGTTACACCAAATAACATTATTCCTTTTTCTATAAATAAAAATAATTCTAGCGAAAAAGCATTTAACACAATCAATATTGGTATTAATATTTTTAAAAATTTTGACCCAATATCTTCTTTTATTATGCTGTATAATTTGTATAAACTAATTACCATACACATTATTGCCATTAAATATGATAAAATATAAATTGTTTTATTATTAAAATTTAATATTTTAAATATTATTCCAACAAATACTAACAAGAATCTTCCAGATGAGGCAAATTGATTTATAAATTCTTTCATTGTAAATGACAAGGTTGCATAAGTATCTACTGCAAACTCCATTTTGTACAGTGTTCCAAAAAATATTAATGTAATAGCTGTAAAAATCCACCAAACATTGTCTGTTAATATATTTTTAATGTATTTTTTCACTTTTCTTTTCTCCTTTTTTCTTTGCACATTCTATCACATTTATACCCCAATATTCAAGCATTTACGCAAAAAAAGAAAGGATAAATCAATATTTTTCATCCTTTCTTTTTTATTATTTTATTTTTTCAAATTAACAATCATCTTTTCTTTCAAAGATAACTTAAATTCTCTTGGTTCATCAATATCAATTCTTCTATTTTCTAATACTAATTTAGGATTAATAGTTGTAAGTTCTTCTAATTTTTCACGTCCTACAATCTCCTTAATTATATCTAAAGCCTCACCAATTCTAGGATAAATAGTGTTAGGTTTATGAACATCACTTCCTAAAAAATGAACCATATTATTTTCTAATAATTTTCTGCTAATTAATTCTGCTTTTTCCCCATATCTTCCAAGTATACTTCCATAGTTTGATTGCATAAGCACACCTTTTTGTATTAAATCATATACTATTTCTGGCTCTTTTTGCACAAAACTATATCTTTCTGGATGTGCTAAAACTGGTATTAGTTTATATTCTAGCATATCATATATAATATCATACATATTCATAGGCTTAGAATTTAGAGGAAATTCAAATAATACATAATTAGAATTATTTATACTTGTTGCTTTTCCAGTTTCCAATAAATTTATAAGATTTTCTGTAAAATATATCTCATTTCCAAGATACAATTTTAAGTCTATATTTTTTTTATATAAATTTTCAGCTAGTGCATTA
>USOM01000132.1 GCA_900556345.1 uncultured Clostridium sp.
AGGCTACAATATCTATATTATGTAAAAGTAGCCTCTTTTATTTCTATACTGTTATTTTTGAACTTAAAATTTTATTATTTATTACAATAAATAAATAATAATCTCCTTTAGTCTTTGCATTACTATTTGTAGCAATCAAATTAGTTTCTGTATTAGCATTTTCTATAAAATTCCATCTTTCTACTGTTTTTACTGAGTCACTAGCTCCCCAACCGTATTTTATAGATTTTATGCTAACATTTTCTGCATTGTTAATTTTAAATTCTACATTTAAAATATTTCCAGAAATTGTTGATTTTATAATATTTACACTTACATTGTTTAATTTTTCAACTTCTATATAATCATTTTTTAAGTTTTCCTCTTCTAAAGTATTTCCTTCGTAATTGGATTTTATTGCTCTATATTCCCTATCTACAGCTATTTTTTTACTTTGCATATACATTTGAACACAGGCTACTGATGCAACAAAAAATAAACAAGATATTAATACAAATAGTGTTATTGAGCCTTTTTGATTTCTTAGATTTATCATAAGTCTTTCTCCCTTTTTATATACAAATATTAATATACTATATTTATAAAAAAATAGCAAGTATTACTTACTTGCCATTTTATTTTATACTTTTATTCTTTTTTTACTTACTACTTGTGCTGGTGGTATTAATGGACAATATGTATTATCATCATTTAAAACTTGTACTTCAACAGTTCTAGTTAATATGTCTGTATAACTATATGTCGCATTTCTTGCTCCTTCATCATATTTCACTGTAAATATATTTGAATATACTTTATCTATAGTGGCTTCTTTTTCAAAAGATTTGTTTCTTCCTAATGATCCTTTAACTATTATCTTTTGTCCAATTTTGTCAATTATGTTTGACTTTAAGTTTGTAATATCTTTAGAGCAAATCATTTATATCACCTTCTAATATATTTATTGTCTGAATTATAACATTTTGGTGGTAGATTGTCAAAATGCCTTTATTTTTGTTTTTTCCTTGTACCCCAGTCGTTTCAAATGTTTCGATTGTTATTTTATTTAATATTACATTTATATTACATTTTAATTACAAACAAATATAGAAAACGCATTTCCAGCATTTTCTATATTTTGCTATATATTTTTCTTTCTTTTTCCGTCTTGCTCCTGTACCGCCAATCCCTCTTTTTCCATCTCTTAATTTATTTTCAATATCTTCTATTTTCACATATTTACAATCATCTGTTACTGCAATCTCTTTTGCGACTATTAATGGATCTAAAATATCGATTAGAATTCTTGCAGGAGATGAAGCAAAATTTGCACCAGCTTGCATTAAAGCCTCAAAATAGCTTTGACAAGCTCCCGCAAATATTACTAAGCTTGAATCTGTATCTCTTTCATATCTTCTGGCTTCTTTTACAGTAGCTATAAAATACTTTGAATTTCTATAATTATATATGTCGTAATAACCATATCCTTTTTTTAACATACCATCATGTCCTGTAATTACTAGTATATCTGGTTTATACGTCTTCAATAAATTATATACGACTCTAGGCTGTTTATTTTCAGGAATGTTTTTTACTATGGCATTTATTCCCATCTTTTGATAATATATAAAGGATTTTTCACTATATCTTTTATCTCCATCTAAATGTAGAATTTTTCCATTAGTAGAATATTCACCTATTCGATTTTCCTGTCTTTTTAATTCATATTCTTTTAGTGCCTCTTTTATATTTATTTCTTTTTTATCTATTAATTCTAAATCATATATACTACTATCTGCTATAATTCTTTCAAAAATCCCTTCTAAAATAACATTGTTTTTGTTTCTTATGTCTTTAACAATAAAAATAATGTCTTTATTATAGGAAATTCTTCCAACAATGTCTCCTTTTTTTATTTTAGTCATATTGTATCACCTCATTATATAGGCTAATATTATTATATGTCGAATTTTGCATATTTGACACTATTGAATTTTATGTAGATTTATGATATAAAGTGTATATATTTAAAATTATTAGGGGCAAATATGATAACTAATAAAATTTTTCACCCAACTTCAGATGAATATGATTTAAACATGGCATTTTTCAAATGGCTGTTTGAACAAAATAATATAGAGCTACATTACGAAGAAGATCCCGTACCTTTGGTAAAAAAACCTTTAATATATTATCCTAAGGAACTTAAGGATTTATTTGAAACTTTTCCAATGCAAAGATTAAAGAAAATTTTACAACTTAGTAAATTTATAGATAATAATTCAAATGCATTGCATACAAGATATGAACATTCTCTTGGTGTATATAATTTAAAAAGGCAAATCATTTTGCAACAATTTGTAGATAATCCTGAATTCAAAAAATATGTTGAACAAAATGACTTAAAGCTAAACTTGATTGCTGAACTTATAAAATCCGCAGGACATGATATTGGGCATTTGCCACTTTCCCATTCACTAGAATCATCTGTTATTCAAAAACCTGGATTTCATGAAGAAATTGGTAAACGTATTTTATTAGAAAATGAACAAATTCAATCTTGTCTATCAAATATTTCTCCTAAACTTCCTCAAATTTTGCAAGATACATTAGAGCATAATTATTTTGGGTTTAAACTTTTAGATGAGGGAAATTATGATATAGATAGATTCGATTATTTATACAGAGATTTAGCTTTTAACGAAAAACCAGAATATAAAGAATTTGAACCTTTTAAACTTTTAAAATCAAAAGATGCAAAAAGTTCTTTTATTCCTGTTTTTGATATCTCATCTATTGATTCAATTGAGGAATTTTTGAATTTAAGAGTTATGGCTTATAAAGATTTCTATTACCATCCTATGACAGAAATTCGTGATAAATCCACTGCACTTGTTATTAAAAAAGCATTAGAAACCAATGAGCCTAATGGAACAAATTTACAGCAATTTTTAGTAAAATTAAAAAATATTCATTCTGCAAATGATGTGAATTTAGATGAATGGTTAAGTTGGAATGATTTAAGATTTTATAATGAACTCTTAAATATTGCCGAGTTTTCGGAAAACAAAGCATTGCAAAAGGCTGCAATATTTTCTGTTCCTGGATTAGATCAGCTCCTTGATATTTCTGCCAAAATGCTTAATTTGAAAAATACATCTAATCAATTAACACCAAATGAAAATGCATTTTTAAAGAGATTGCACAAATATATAACAGAAAAAAATGATTTTACAAGAGCTCTTTCAGATTTCAATTATTGGGATAAATGCATTAAATATACGACAAACCCTCAAAAAGTAAGAAAATTGCAAACTAATTCTAATCTCCCTGTTGAATTTTATAGTCATAACATCGTTGGGTATAATACCAAAGAGCCTATCTTCTTTCAAACTGAAGATGGTAAAATTTATACATATGATGCTATTCCTAATAGAACGCCAAAAGTTAGTAGTGATAAAATAACTCTTGATATCGCTTTTTGCTTTTTGCCTTTCTTAGGTGAACCCACTCAATCTAATGTAGAAATAAGTTCTACTCTAAATGAAAAAAGGCAAACATCTTTTGGGATTCCATATTTTAACAGACCATCACCTGCTGGAACTTATATAGAAAATACTATGAAAAAAAACGATGAAGAGAGATAGGCAAAATACTATCTCTCTTATTTTTTCAATTAAAAACATTTAAATTCTCTTAT
>USOM01000133.1 GCA_900556345.1 uncultured Clostridium sp.
ATTTTCAACATTATATACTGGTATTATTAAACTAACTTTTGGCATATTTTCTCCTTATTTTTCTAAATATTCAAGTGCTCTATCAGCTAATTTTCCGTATTTTAATTTTTTGTCTTTTATTTTTTCTCCTAGTTCTGGCACAATTCCAAAGTTTGCATTCATAGGTTGGAATTTATCATTTTCAGTTGATATATATTTTGCTAATGCTCCTATCATTGTATATTCAGAAAATTCTTTTTTTGTATCATTATTGTATTTATGTGCAGCATTTATTCCTGCAACTAGACCTGAGGATATTGATTCCACATATCCTTCTACTCCTGTTATTTGTCCTGCAAAATATATATTTGGAGATTTTTTTAGGTTATATGTATTATCTAATAAGTAACTAGAATTTATGTACGTATTTCGGTGCATTACTCCATATTTTATAAATTCCGCATTTTCTAGACCTGGTATCATGCTAAATACTCTTTTTTGTTCTCCATATTTTAGATTTGTTTGGAAGCCTACTAAATTATACAAGCTCGCCGCACCATTGTCTTGTCTTAATTGCACTACTGCATAAGGTCTTTTTCCATATCTTGGATCATCAAATCCTACTGGTTTTAATGGCCCAAATCTTAATGTATCTATTCCTCTTTTTGCCATTATTTCTACTGGCATACAACCTTCAAATATTTCTCTTTTCTCAAAATCGTGAAGTGTTACTACTTCTGCATTTATTAATTCTTGCACAAATTTTTCGTATTCTTCTTTGTTCATTGGAAGATTTATATAGCTTGCATCCTGAGAACTTAGTCTTTCTTGCCATTCTTCTAGCGCTTCTTCTTTTTTCTTTTCTTGCTCATATCTATTTCCATAAAATGCTATGTTAAAGTCTATGCTTTCTTTTGTTACTATTGGTGCTGCTGCATCATAAAATGCAAGTCTGTCACTGTCTGTTAGCTCTTGTATTTCCTTGGATAAACTTTCCGATGTTAATGGTCCTGTTGCTATTATTACAATTCCATTTGTGGCTAAGTCCTTTAAGTGAATTTCTTCTCCAACTTCTTTATTTATTACTTTTATAAGTGGATTGCTTTTTATTTCTTCTGTTACTTTTTTTGAAAATTCTTCTCTATCTACTGCTAGTGCTTGTCCAGCAGGTACTGCTGTTTTGTCTGCTATTTTAATTAGTAGAGAATCTAACTTTCTTAGTTCTTCTTTTAGTAAACCACATGCATTGGTGTGTAAGTTTGATTTGAATGAATTACTACATACTATTTCTGCTAAATTTTCGTTTGAGTGTGCTGGTGAGTATTTTTGTGGTTTCATTTCATATAACTTTACTTTTATTCCTCTTTTTGCTATTTGGTAGGCTGCTTCTGTTCCAGCTAAGCCTCCTCCTATTATTGTTATATATTCGTTCATTTTTGTCTCCTTTTGGGGTATATTATATAGTATTTTAGCAGGATTTTCAATCCCTAAAAAAATAAAGTTCTTAGTTAAAATACTAACTAAAAACTTTATCTTATATTAATCTTTCAAACTACCAATTGATACAACATAAACTCCGTCTTCTCTTTTATATGAATATGTTGTTCCTGTTAAAACCATTAAAAATGAAGGTTCTCCGCATTTTTCCGTATTAACCTTTTCTTTAAATCTCAAAAGATTTTTTGCCGCATCATCAATATAACCTGCACCTAATTTTATTTCAATTGCTCCCCATTTTCCGCTTTGTGTTCTTAAAATTGCATCAACTTCGAAGTTATTTTCATCTCTATAAAATGATATATCACCATTTATTTCTTGGCTATATACTTTTAAATCTCTAATGCACATACATTCAAATAAAAATCCAAACAAATTCAAGTCTTTTAATAAATCTTCTGGACTAAGTTCTAATATTGCAGTTGCAATTGATGGATCTATAAATTCTTTTTTTGCTTTTACTCTTATTGCAGATTTCGACCTAAAGTTAAGATTAGTGCTATTTATATTTTCGACTACATATAGTTTTTCTAATGTATTTATATAATCATTTAATGTTGGTCTTGATATCTCTTCATCGAAATTATTTTTTACATCTCCCTCAATTGTTGAATTTGATACTGGAGTTGATACATTTCTTGCCAAACTTCTCAAAACTGCTATCATTTTATTTGGATTTCTTTCAATTCCATCTACAGATTTTACTTCTTCACGTAGCAATGATTTTACATATTCTTGTGCAACTCGAAATTTAGCAGTTCCTTCTATGTCAAGCGAAGCAGGCCATCCTCCTCTTACTATTGCTTCTGCTATTCCTTCTAAAGTTAAATCTGATGTTCCTTCTATGTCCTCTCCCTTTAGAATTGCTTTTAATGATACTTTTCCATTTGATTCATTAGATTCGTACAAACTCATCGGCCTCATCATTATTCTAGAGATTCTACCTGTTCCTGTATGCATTGTTTCACCTTCACTTGGCTTGCTTGAACCTGTTAATATGTAGTTTCCTTTTTCTCCTGTTCTGTCTACATCTGTTCTTATTGAATCCCATACAACTGGATACATTTGCCATTCATCAAATAAACGTGGCTTTTCTCCTTGTAAAAATAATGATGGCCTTGTATTTTTTATATCATCATATTCATTTTTCTTATCTGGATTTTGAAATTCTATTACACTTTTGGCGTGTTGTTTTGCTGTTGTTGATTTTCCGCACCATTTTGGTCCTTCTATTAGTACCGCTCCCATTATTTTTAATAGTTCGTCTAGTTCTTTGTCTACTACTCTTGGCAAATATTTTTTCATATTTTCTCACTTCCTTCTTTTTTATTATATCTTATTTTACAAAAAAAGTAAATATTATTTTACAAAATAGGTAAAATCTGTTTTACAAAATGAGTAAATTTTATTTTACAAAATAGGGATTTCGCATTTTAAAAGACGAATTTTTTAATTCGCCTTTTACTCATTTATTTTCGAATATAATCCAATTGATACAATTCCACTTAATCCAACTAGTGTGTATATAATTCTACTAAGCACACTCATTTCTCCAAATATCATTGCAACTAAATCAAATTTGAATATTCCTATTAATAGCCAATTTAATGCTCCTATTATTACTAGTGTAAGAACAATATTATATAAAACTTTCATTTTCTTTACCTCCAAATGTTGTTTTATTGTTATTATTATGCAAATTTTGGAGTTTTATTCATTTTTTATAACTAAAAATCTCCACGGTGGTAATGGAGATTTTTCTCTAAAGTGACATATCTTCACATATAGTAATACTTTCCTCAAGTCTTCTTAGATTTGCCGTTATGTATAAAGGTGTTTCATCCTCAAGATAAACATACAAATATACATGCTCATCTCCTATATGATTAAATTTAAACTTTGTCACCTTTTTTCCATATTTGCTTTCAATTTTTGAAGCAATCTCTGCTTTTGTCCGTTTCCTTTCACTTGGAAACAAAATGTTTATATTTATCATAAAAAAATCCTCCCAAATTATTATTAAGAATTTGTTAATGCTACCACCTTGCAATAACTTATGCGTATGATGAAACAATCCATCATTAATTTATATTATATCAAATATTTTACTTTTTTTACAAATTAGCTATTTTTCTTATAAATCGAGTAGGAACTGAATAATTATTTTATTCAGTGTCCTCTCACACCACTGTA
>USOM01000134.1 GCA_900556345.1 uncultured Clostridium sp.
ATAAAACTATTATAACATCTCTACGCTTTCGTGTCCAAAATCTATCTTAACACCAAAGCATTCAAGCTCTAGATTATCTATCTTTGATTTTAAGGTTATTTTTTGTGTTTTCATTTTTTTCTCCTCTCTTTTGGCCATTGGGACCATTGGGGTCGGTTCTTTTTGGTCCCATTTTTCTGATTGGGGACGGTTCTTTTTCAGAAAATGTTCTTTTGGGACCGGTTCTTTTGTGAACATTATATATTATTTTTGTTTTCTTGTAAATAATAGTGTACGCAAAAAGCACAGGTGTTATTCCTGTGCTTTTTGTTGTTCACATTTTTCTTTTATTATAGGGTTTGGGTTGTCAATTTTATATGTTTCTTTTTCTACATACATTCTCTTATCTGCTTCTATTCTAGTATCTTCCAAGGATTTTTCTTGTTTTTTATTTGGTGTGTATCTAGAGGCTCCATAAGATATCCATGGAATTCTATCATCTTTTTCTCTTTCCTTTTCAAGACTTTTAATGAATTCTTTTTTTATTTCACCTGATTCATCCAGATTTTCTTTCAGAATAACAGCAAATTCATCTCCTCCTATTCGATAGCATTTTCCATACTTTTGGTAATTCTTCTTGATTAAGGAACTTATTATTGCTAGTATTTCATCACCAACATCATGTCCAAGTATATCATTGATGTTTTTAAAATAATTTACATCCATAATGATCACTATACATGCTTTATTCTCGTTATTATGGTTACTTATATAATTGTTGAAACTTGCCTTATTAAGCAATTGTGTTGGCTTATCATAGCTTAATATCAACAAATTATAGTATAAATATAATAACACCAAAGCAATAGAAATTGTTAGCCATGACGTTTTAGTTTCTAAATTTGTTAATTGTATCGTTACTCCAATAACAACTAATATTAATATTTCAACTAAAATGATTTGGTGACGGTCTTGAAATTTCTTTTCAAATGTGAAAGCATTTATAAAAAGATATATTGTTGAGATTATAAATGATGTTATATAAATATCATTCATCATTGTCTCAAAGAAATCTGTAGGCTGATTTTTGTTGAAAATTATAAATCCTACTACTATTAAGCTTCCTCCTATTGCAAAATATACTTTTAAGATAAACTCAACTAATTTATTTATTAAACTTTTTTTATTTTCTTTTGAATCTACCTTTTGTTTTATTTTGCTTTTGCTATTTTCTTTTTCAGCTATTTCTATATCTTCAAATAAAGCTTTTGATATAATTACAGGTGCAGTTGGTAAAAGAACAAACTTTAATAACCGTAAAATCGCTTTTACTATTTCAAATATTTTCTGACAGCTAAATTTTTGTAGATACCCTTCTCTGAGCATTATAACAAACCATTCGCTTACAGTTCCTATTATTATAAAAGCAAATGCAGTAATTAAATAATTTTGCCGTTTTTCCTCCAAGTTACAGTTAGTTTTTACCATTGTAATTAAAACCAACATAATAAAACAGGTTATAATTACCACTGTTGAATATGTATAATCATTCATTTTTTTGCCCCTTTCTGCAAACGCACATTCCCCCCATTATAACCAATTCGGTCTTTTTTATGTGAACCAGCCTAAAAAACAGACTGTTTTATTGAGTCACAAGACTTTTCTATTATAGCACCTTTAATCTAATAATTCAATACTTCGAGGTTGTTTTTTCCATTTTTTTCCAAAAGCAAGGGGTATGCTAATTCAAAAATGTCCCATTTGGACCGGTTCTTTTTGGGACATTTTGCATTGGGGACGGTTCTTTTTGCGAAAAGAACCGTCCCCAATACAAAAAATCCCCACTGCTATAGAAACCGCAGTGGGGTGTGTAGAGAATTATTTAAAAACTTTGCCATATAAGTTTACCATATTTTTTGGTAAATTCTCTGGCTTTTCAGACAACATATATTTAAAAATTTCTAAATATATGAGATCCGATTTTATTGCCTGGGCAGTGCCAAACATTTTTATTCTTTTAAGCGCTGCTGCCATTTTTGCCGCCTCTGCAGGGATTAGTTTTGCTTTTTTATTACAGCAAACTTTTGCCTGCATGTCAGTTGAAAAACCTAAGACATCGTAGAGCTCTTCTGGACTAATCTCTCCTTTGAGATACTGTGACATAATCTCATCATTTCCGTTGACGATTTTGTCAAACAGTTCCCAATTTATATCCTCCTCTAAATCCGCAAGACCCATCTGGAAAAACCAATCGCTGTTGAGTTCTGGTTCTTCATCCAATAATGTTTCGATTCCGTATTCAGATAAGGTTTTGTCCTCCGGTCCGAACTTGAACTCTGGATGTTCAAGAAGCCACTTGTAGACTTCTACATACATAGCTAATTCTTCGCTTGCTGTTACTGAAAATATTCTTTCTTTTCCATCTTTTTCTCCTTCAGAATATACCTCATAACATTTTACACTTTTTAATCTAAATTTGTCAAAAGGATCATTACCTTTCTGTTCAAAAGATTTTAGTGTCTGGATTCCACCATTTTGATATGCTATTACAGCTGCTTTAAGATATTCTGGAACATTCTTTTTTATACAATCATTCATACAAAAAAGCATTGGTTCAGACATCCAGCTAATCGGAAATAAAGCTTTTTTTACTTTTTCTCTGATTTCACCTGTTCTAAGCATATTTGGAACATTATTGTTATTCAGTTCTGCGAAACACAAAACCTTATTTTGAACTTCATCTGGATAAAGTCTAATAAGTCTTTTCATCATCTCGACATTAATGGATTTATCTGGAATCCCTGAAACATAATAATCAAAATAGACAATCGTTTCCGGAAACAGATACAGATTTTCCTTCTGTTCGGAAAAGAAAAATCTTCCATCCTTTCTAATATCAAACCAGTAGAAACCTTGATCCTTTATCACAAAAAGCCATAATCTGAACCATTTAATCTTATCAAGGTTACTCATACCCTCAGCGTCAACTTTTTTAGCATATTTTTCGACAAAATCATGAAAACTTTTTGAATACTGATAACAATATTCAATTGTTCGATATTGACTCCATACCTTTTCAATAAATATTGCTAATTTCTTCATATATTTCTCAGGAAGAACTTCACTCAGATTATAATATTTCCAGATTTTTTCATACGCATCTGGATTATCTTTTTTTATTACATCCTCCAGAAAATTGCGCATCATACCCGTGTTTATAGGGTTATCGATATCTTCCGGTGCTAAGTCATTATACATTAATGCCAACTCATTTGACTTGTAAACCTCTACATCCTCAATCCGGTCCATTATTGCTTTTCCTTTTCTAAGCATCGTTGCATTTTCGACACCAATCTTTTCTTTGATCTCCTTTGTCATTTTGATTGCATCTGATACCATCATCTCGAGGCCATCGCTTCTTCCTACTATTGCACTGTCAAATCTCATTGTTTTTTTCTCCTTTTCTTATGTTTTTTGGCAATATTTTCTCTACACCAACTGAATTTTGCCATACATACATTTTACCACTTTATGTAAATAGTGTCAAACTACTTTTTGTATTGGGGACGGTTCTTTTCGCGAAAAGAAACGGTCCCAAATCGAGTAGGAACTGAATAATTATTTTATTCAGTGTCCTCTCACACCACTGTAC
>USOM01000135.1 GCA_900556345.1 uncultured Clostridium sp.
ATGTTATTATATACATTATTTTTATATATTGACACAATTTAGCATTTGATTCACATATATCAAATGGCTTTAATCCGTATGTTATTATAAGTTCTTTTGCTTGAAATATAGGTTTTAGTATTGGAATAAATATAGCCACAAATATTATTAATACTAAATTACAAAATATTGCTCTTTTTATTTAATATCATCCCTTTGAGAATTTATTTTTTCTTGTTTTATTTTTAGTTTTATTCCTTGTTTATTTTGAAATAATTTGAAATCTAAAAAATTATATATTGTATAAAATGTTATGAAAAAATTTTTTATCTTTCCTTTGCTTTCAAATCCCAAAGGTACACCTTGTGGTGTAACTTTTATAACATTCATTGCTTCTTCTAATTCTATTCCTAATTCTTCCCTTAGTTCTCTTATCATTGCTTGAGTTTCTGTTTCCCTATCATCTAAATGACCTGAGCATAAATCCTTTTTTCCAGGTGTAAGGCCTTTATTTGCTCTTACCTCTATTAAAGCTTCTCCTTTTTCGTTTATGACAAAACAAGTTACTCCTTTTAGCCATTCATTCTCTGTTAGTGTTTTTTCTTCTGCTTTTTCTATTATTCTTTTTAATTCACCATTTTCATCATATACTCTATATGTTTCTTTTGATACTCCAGATATTCTTTGATTTTTCATATAATTCCTACTGCCTTTCTTTTTGCCCCATTGGGACCGGTTCTTTTTGGGTCAATCGGCCCAAAAAGAACCGGTCCATTTGTGCCATTTTTTATTTATCCATTAATGCTTCTATTCCTGGCAACTTCTTTCCCTCTAAAAATTCAAGTGAAGCTCCTCCACCAGTAGAGATGTGAGTCATTTTATCAGCTAGACCTGCTTTTTCAACTGCTGCTGCTGAATCTCCTCCACCTATTATTTTTATTGCATCAATATCTCCTAATGCTTTTGCAATTTCATTTGTTCCAACTGCAAATTGGTCAAATTCGAATACACCAAGAGGTCCATTCCATACTATTGTTTTTGCATTTTGAAGTTCTTCTCTATATAATTTAATTGTTTCTTCTCCAATATCTAAACCTTCCCATCCATCAGGAATTTCTGTAGATTTTACAGTTTTAGATTCTGTATCAGGTTTAAATTCTTTTCCTATTTTGTTATCTATTGGAAGTAAGAATTTAACTTTCTTTTCTTTTGCTTTTTCCATTATTTCTAATGCTAGGTCGCATTTATCTTCTTCACATAAAGAATCTCCAACACTATATCCTTGTGCTTTAAAGAATGTATATGCCATACCTCCGCCTATGATTAAAGTATCTACTTTTTCTAGTAAATTTTCTATTACACCTATTTTATCAGATACTTTTGAGCCACCTAATATAGCTACAAATGGTCTTTCTGGATTTTCTAAAGCTTCACCTAAGAATTTTAATTCTTTTTCTATTAAAAATCCCGATACTGCTGGCAAATATTTTGTAACTCCTTCTGTTGATGCGTGTGCTCTGTGTGCTGTTCCAAATGCATCATTTACAAATACTTCCCCGAATGATGCTAATTTTTTTGCAAATTCTGGGTCGTTATCTGTTTCTTCTCTATGGAATCTTACATTTTCTAGTAATAATACTTCCCCGTTTTTTAGATTTTCTGCTTTGTTTTTAGCATCTTCGCCAATTACATCTTCTGCCATTATTACTTCTTGTCCAAGTAATTTTGATAGTTCTTTTGCAACTGGTTTTAGTGAAAATTCTGGTTTAAATTCTCCTTTTGGTCTTCCTAAATGTGAGCATAATACCACTTTACAATTTTGCTCTAATAAATATTTTATAGTAGGTAAAGCCGCAACTATTCTTCTATTATCTGTAATATTTCTGTTTTCATCCATTGGTACATTAAAGTCACATCTTACTAGTACTTTCTTGTTTTTTAAATCTATATCTTTAACTGTTTTTTTGTTCATAAAATTTCATTCCTTTCGGGTTAATTTTTCTTTTTTTATTTAAGTAAAAGCTAGGTGGCAGGCATTTTTAGTTTGCCACCCTCTAGCTTTCCTTCTTTTTGTCCATTTGGGACCGGTTCTTTTGTGAACATATTCATAAAAGAACCAGTCCCAAAAGTACATTATTTCTCAAGTTCTGCAAAGTACTTAATAGTTCTAACCATTTGGCTAGTATATGAATTTTCATTATCATACCAAGAAACCACTTGAACTTGATATGTGTCATCATCTAATTTTTGTACCATTGTTTGAGTTGCGTCAAATAATGAACCATATCTCATTCCTACAACATCTGAAGAAACTAATTCTTCTTCTGTATATCCGAATGATTCATTTGAAGCTGCTTTCATAGCTGCATTTATTGATTCAACTGTTATATCATGTCCTTTTACAACCGCAACTAATATTGTTGTAGATCCTGTTGGAACTGGAACACGTTGAGCAGAACCAATTAATTTTCCATTTAATTCTGGAATAACTAATCCAATTGCTTTAGCTGCTCCTGTTGAGTTAGGAACGATGTTTACTGCTGCTGCTCTTGCTCTTCTTAGGTTTCCTTTTCTGTGTGGACCATCTAGTAACATTTGGTCTCCTGTATAAGCATGTATTGTTGACATTATACCAGACTCTATAGGTGCATAATCATTAAGTGCTTTAGCCATTGGTGCTAAGCAGTTTGTTGTACATGATGCTGCAGATATTATTTTATCTTCTGGTGTTAAGATATCTTGGTTTACATTGTAAACTACTGTTGGTAAATCTTTTCCAGCTGGTGCTGATATTACAACTCTTTTTGCTCCTGCATTGATATGTGCCATAGCTTTATCTTTTGATGTATAGAATCCTGTACATTCAAGTACTACATCTACTCCGATTTCTCCCCATGGTAATTCATTTGCATCTGCTTTTGCATATATTTTTATAGTTTTTCCATCAACTGTTATTGAATCTTCTCCTGCTACTACTGTATCTGCTTTTTCATATCTTCCTTGTGCAGAATCATATTTTAATAGATGTGCTAGCATTGATGGGCTTGTTAGGTCGTTTATTGCAACGATTTCATACCCTTCTGCTCCAAACATTTGTCTAAATGCTAGACGTCCTATACGTCCAAATCCATTAATGGCTACTTTTACTGACATATTAAATTCCTCCTTTAAACATACTTTTATCTATGTATGTTTTTTACATTTTTGTTTATTGTTGCCTTTTTTAGGCAAATTTATTCTATAACAAGTTAAAAAATATTTCAAGGGGTTTTAGGGATTTTTTGTGCCTATTTTTTTACTTTTTTCGAGTTTTGTGACAGTTTTCGGCAAATTTTGCATTTGTTTTGTTGTATAATTTTAGATAAGGTCTTTTGATCTTAGATTGGAGGTGTTTATAATGCCTAAAAATCGAAAGAAAAAGAAAGCTTTTAATTTGAATAAATTTTTACATACTTTGTTAAAACATTTAAAAAATATTTATTGTATTTTAAAAGTTATCAAAGATATTTTTGGACTTTTCCAAAAATAGAAAAAACAGGCAGTCGGATGCCTGTTTTTTTGATAACATTGGTTATCTGGTCTTTTAATCTCCTTTGGAGATTTGTGTTTATTAATGCCTATTTCCC
>USOM01000136.1 GCA_900556345.1 uncultured Clostridium sp.
TATAATATTTTTCTTCTACTTTTATCATCTCCTAAATTTGAGCACAAAAAGGCAAAGGAAATATCAAAATATTTCCTTTGCCCCTTAAGCTTTTTTATGATACCACTTTTTGACTTATTTTTCAATACCTTTTAGCATTTACTGATAAAAATAATCTATAATTCCATTATAAATTCCCCAAGCTAGCTTATTTTGATACTCATCTTCTAACAACAATTTTTCCTCATCAGGATTTGATAAAAATCCACATTCTACTATTGTTGTTGGGATTTCAACGTGTTTTATAATATATATTTTGTCTATTGTTTTAGCTATTCTATTATTTTCTTTTTGGATTGTTTTATTTAGGTTTTCTTGTATTGTTTTTGCAAGTCTTGCGCCATCCTCACTTCCTTCTTTGTAAAATGTTTGCCAACCATCATATTGAGATTGTGGAATTTTGTTTAAATGTATTGATACAAATATGTCTGCCGAACTTTCATTTCCTATTTTTACTCTATTTTTTATGTCTGATATTTTTTTCTGTTTTAAAGTTTTACTATCAATATCATATATTGCATTTTCATCTGACCTTGTAAGTATTACTGTACAACCACTTTGCTCTAGCAAATTTTGAAGTTTTAATGCTATTTTTAAATTTGTCTCTGCTTCTGTTGTTCCATTACTACTTTGAGCTCCTTCATCTGGTACTCCGTGTCCTGCATCTATTACTATTGTTTTTCCTGATGCTGGTAAACTTACTGTTGATATGTATTTATTTTGCTCCTCGGCGTTTCCTGTTGTTAGGATGAATACAAAAACTGATAGGAATATCCCTGATAGAATTAATGTTATTCTTTTTTTGTTTAATATAATCATAATAACCTCACACATATAGTTTTTAGTAAATTATATGTGTGAGGTTTGTTTTTATTACTAAACTAAAAAGGAACCCCGCATTATTTCATGCGGAGAACCTCGAGCAAATATCCCATATCTTGGAGCAGTAGCCGATACAGAAAATATACGGAACTTATACAGATCATTATACTAATAATAAGAGCACAAACTCTAATTATTTTCCCGGTAACAGTATCAGCTGACGCAGAAACCCACGCAGCTACATCTGAACTTTCAACAAGTGCTTTTCGCTCATTGATTTTGTTCTCATACTTTACTTTCAGCTCAGGATGTACATCCCAGCCACAAGTCTTACCGCCTCTGTTATATATGACCTCGTTTCCATTACTTTCAATTTCTCTTATCTGCTCTCCAATTAAAGCATACCGGCAAGTTTCTTTTACAAAACCTCCTGTTACTAAAATTGTTAATATAAGTGCTCCTACAACAAAAACGTTTAAAATAACTTTGCCCCTATTTGTCATATCAATTCTCTCCTTCCGATTCGCAATATTATGCATCTTTCTTAATTATACCACTATATAAAAATTTTTTCAAATATAAAAAAACTTTTGCAAAAAAATATTGCAAAAGTTTAATATATTAAATAAAATTATTTTTTATTTACAACGTCTTTTAGAGCTTTACCAGCTTTGAATACTGGAGCTTTAGATGCAGGTATTTTTATTTCTTCCTTAGTTTGTGGGTTTCTTCCTTTTCTAGCAGCTCTCTTTCTAACTTCGAAAGATCCGAATCCTACTAATTGGATTTTATCTCCTTTTTTTAATGCTTCTGTTACTACTTCAACAAATGCATTAACTGATGCTTCTGCTGCTTTTTTTGTTTCTCCTGTTTTTGCAGCTACTGCTGCTACTAATTCAGCTTTGTTCATTATAATTACCTCCTAAAAATATGTGTTTATGTAGTTACTTCTAATGCTATTTTGTTGCACTTTTATAACCTACTTTATTTAATTTATTCGCCAATCTTCGATAAAATCCCTCTTTATTTAGGAAAAATTTTTTATTTTTATTTTTTTGGGCAAATAAATTCTAAAAATAATTATTAAAATTAAATAAATTAAGTAACTTACCATTAATGTTACTATTATTGCCAAATTGCTTGATTTTATGCACTTTAGGTTACTATGCAAAACTATTGATATAATATTCATACATATTGTAGCCAAAAGTGGTTTAATCATTAATTTTTTTAAATTAATTTTTAATTTTATATTTTTTATCAATACACAACTTGATATAATACAAGCTAAAATATTGCATAAAATATTTCCAATTATTGCTCCATATATCCCTATTTGTTTATTTGGTATTAATATTATATTGCATAAGAATTTTACAATCATTCCAATTCCAAAAGAAATTGCCGGAATATTTACTTTTCCTATTCCCTGTAGAACTCCATTAATTGTTTGTGCAAGAAGCATAAAAACTATTGTTATACTACTTATTTTTAAGTACATAGCACCACTTGGAGCATTTGGAAATAGTATTTTTAATATTTCATTTGGATATATAAACATTGTTGATGCAATTGGAAATGCTATTAATATACTAATTAGTATGTATTTTTCTGCCTTTTTTGCAACTTCTTCTAAATCTCCTTTTGCCATTGATTTTGAAATACTTGGAACTAATGTAGTTACAAATGCTACATTAAATGCAAATGGCAAGCTACATAAACTATCTATTTTTCCACTTAAAATTCCATATTGAATTTTGGCTTCTTGTTCTGTTAGATAATTTTTTAAAAATCTTACAATTGTAAATGAATCTATATTTTTACCAAAGGATGATATTAAACTACTTATAGATATTGGAATTGCTACATTTATTATTTTTTTCAAGGTTTTTCTTATTCTTGTTGGCTTGTAATTTACCGTTTCAGCTATTTCTTGACCTATTTCTCTTCTTTTTGTTCTATAATATAGAAATATATATATGAAACTTGAAACTGTTGCTACAGTTGTTGCCATATTAGCAGATGCTGCCATTATTTCTGTATTTTGTTTTCCTAAAATTACAACTAATTCTACCAGTGAAACTGTAAAAAATGTTTTAAATATTTGCTCTATTGTTTGTGATTTTGCGGTAACAGAAAAACTTTGTCTGCCATTAAAATATCCTCTTATTACAGATGTTATTGATACAAAAAATATTGATGGTGAAAGTGCAATTAAAGAATATTTTGCTTCTGGTATTTGTATCCATTTATCTGAAATTGTTTCTGCACCTACAAAAAGAAGCAAAGAACCCATTATTCCAATTAATGCAAAAGTTACAAATGCAATTTTAAAAATTTTATGTGCTCCCTTATTATCTCCAACAGCCAATCTTTCTGATACTAAATATGAAATTGCATTAGGTACACCTGTTGATGAAAATGTAAGAAGTAATGCATATATTTGAAATCCACTACTGTATATTGCATTACCACTGTCTCCAAATCCTTCTCTATTTGTTAAATATAATTTATATATTAAACCAATTATTTTTATAAATACTTGTGATATTAATAAAGATATAATTCCTTTTAGTATGCTTTCCCTTTTATTTTCCATAAAAATCGCTAAACCCCTTGACAAATTTACTTTTTTGTAATAAAATTATTCAGTATTATGAGAAAATATGAATTAAATGTAAGACTTCTCCCCGGTGGTTTTAAATTTAATTATCATATAAATA
>USOM01000137.1 GCA_900556345.1 uncultured Clostridium sp.
TATTTCTCTTTCCATATTACCACCCTCTCATACCAATTATACCTTATAAGTTCAAAAAAGTCAACTTTAGTATGTACTTTTTTGAACTTATAAGGTATCGTATGCATAATTATCAAATTTTATTCACTCTAATATTAAAATAATTGAAGCCTGCATTTAAACATTACAGGCTTTTTCCAATTATTTTACAACAACATTATAAATTTTATTTTTAACATAAATTTCTTTAACAATAGTTTTTCCATCCAGTTTGCTCTGAATAGCATTATGGACTTTTTCTTTAACAGACTCTTCATCTTCATCCAAATAAATAGTAATATTTGCTTTAAGTTTACCATTAATTTGAACAGGTAAAGTAATTTCATCATCAATAGTTTTAGCTTCGTCAAATTCAGGCCAACTGTATGACGCAACATCATCTTCAAATCCTATTAATTTGTTCAATTCCTCAGAAATATGTGGTGCAAAAGGATTTAATAATGTTAAAAATGTTTTAAATTCAGCTTTGTTAATTCTCTTTAATTTGTAAAATTCATTTACCATTGTCATAAATGTAGAAATACAAGTATTAAATTTCATTTCTTCAATATCAGTAGAAACTTTTTTTATTGCTTTATTCATCATTTTTTCAGTTTCTGCAGTAAATTTATCTCCATCTACTAAAAATTCTTGCATATTCCATACTCTGTCTAGGAACTTGCCACATCCACGAATACTGTCCATAGACCAAGCTGCAGTTTGATCAAATGGTCCCATAAACATTTCGTAAACTCTAAAGGTATCTGCACCAAATTCATTTACGATATCATCTGGGTTAATAACGTTTCCTTTAGATTTTGACATTTTTTCTCCATTTGTTCCTAAAATCATACCATGTGAAGTTCTTTTTGCATATGGTTCTTTGTTTGGAACAACACCAATATCATATAAAAATTTATGCCAGAATCTTGAATATAATAAGTGAAGAGTTGTATGTTCCATTCCACCATTATACCAGTCAACTTGACCCCAATAATTTAAAGCTTCTTTTGATGCCAATTCATTATTGTTATGTGGGTCCATATATCTTAGGAAATACCAAGATGAACCAGCCCATTGGGGCATTGTGTCTGTTTCACGTTTAGCAGGTTTTCCACATTTTGGACAAGTTGTGTTTATCCAATCATCAAGTTTTGCGAGTGGTGATTCTCCATTTTCACCTGGTTTAAAGTCATCTATTTCTGGAAGTGTAAGTGGTAAATCCTTTTCATCTATTGGTTGCCATCCACAGCATTCACAGTAAACCATTGGTATTGGTTCTCCCCAATATCTTTGACGTGAAAATACCCAATCACGAAGTTTGTAATTTACTTTTTTAGAACCGATTTTATTATCTTCAAGATATTTTATTACTTTTGATTTAGCATCTGTTACAGATAGTCCATCTAAGAAACCTGAATTTGTAAGTATTCCTGTTGCAACATCTGTAAAGGCCTCTTTACTTAAATCTACTTTTACATCATCATTTGATTTTACAACTTGAACAATTGGTAAGTTGAATTTTGTTGCAAATTCAAAGTCTCTTGAATCGTGTGCAGGTACAGCCATTATAGCACCTGTTCCGTAACTTGATAAAACATAGTCTGAAATCCAAATAGGAATTCCTTTGTTTGTTAATGGATTTATTGCTTTTATTCCTTTTATTTCAACACCTGTTTTGTCTTTATTGATTTCTGAACGTTCAAAATCAGATTTTAAAGCTGCTTTTTTCTTGTATTCTTCTATCTCCTCTAGATTCAAAATTTTATCAGCCAATTTTTGTATTAAGTGATGTTCTGGAGCAATAACCATATATGTTGCACCAAATAGTGTGTCTGGTCTTGTTGTGTAAACAGTAAGTTCTTCGTCAGAATCTGCTATTTTAAATTTAACCTCAGCTCCTTCTGATCTTCCTATCCAGTTACGTTGTTGAGTTTTTATTTTATCTAAAAAGTCAACATCATCTAAATCATCAATTAACCTTTGGGCATATTCTGTAATTTTAAGCATCCACTCAGATTTTTCTTTTTGAACGACTGGACTTCCACATCTTTCGCAAACACCATTTACAACTTCTTCGTTTGCTAATCCTACCTTGCAACCTGTACAGAAGTTGATTGGCATTGTAGCCTTATATGCTAATCCTTTTTTAAATAATTGAATGAAAATCCATTGAGTCCATTTATAGTAATTAGGGTCTGTTGTATCAACAACCCTTGACCAGTCAAATGAAAATCCTAATGATTTTAATTGTTCTGTAAAATGAGCTATATTTTTTGCTGTTGTAATCTTTGGATGTACATTTGTTTTAATTGCATAATTTTCTGCAGGAAGTCCAAATGCATCAAATCCAATAGGATATAAAACATTATATCCTTGTAATCTTCTTTTTCTTGCAATTATATCTATTGCAGTATAACTACGTGGATGACCTACGTGTAAACCTTGTCCTGATGGATATGGAAATTCTATTAAACCATACCATTTTTTCATATTGTAGTCAGTTTTGGCATTAAATGTTCCTTCTTTTTCCCATTTGTTTTGCCATTTTTTTTCTATATTTTTAAAATTGTAAGACATAAGTTTTCTCCTCTCTTTATGTAATGTGTAAATTATATCACAGATGGGCGTAAAGTCAAGTAATTTTAATAACTCAAACTTTCCGGGTCTAAAAGAAAATCATATATACTCATTATTATAATTCCATTTTCATATCTTGACCTTTTTATATTATCCCCAACTATTATTATTTTTTTAAAGAAATCATTTACATTTACCAAAGATTTTTGTTCTTGTTCCACTTTTTCCCTTGTTTTCATTTCAAGAGCTGACTGAATGTAAATTTTGTTATTCCCTTTATTTGCAACAAAGTCAATCTCCAGTTGTTTTTTTGTATTTCC
This sequence comes from uncultured Clostridium sp., assembly GCA_900556345.1. Lineage (GTDB taxonomy): Bacteria > Bacillota > Clostridia > TANB77 > CAG-508 > CAG-269. Next base: position 2,919 of record USOM01000137.1, read on the forward strand.
TTCACGTATTTCAACAGAACCAATATCAACATTATATCCACGTTTTTTTAATTCTATATAAATTACATTTTCCATCGAATGAGATATTTCCTCACTTTGCCTAAAATCCAAAAATGAATTTCTTATTCCCATATCCGTAAAATAGTATTTTTGTGGCGTTTCTATGAATCTTTTTCTTCTAACATCAAATCTTCTTGCTTTTTCTATTATAAATGCATCTTGCAAGTATCCTAAATAATTGTATATTGTTTTGTCTGTCATTGTTGACATTCTATCTCTTTCCTTGAAGTTGTTTGATAATTTTAGAGGATTTGTAAGAGAACCTATATCTGACGCGACTATTTGTACTAACATTTCTAGTTCTTCTTGATTTTGTACATTATTTCTATCTACAATGTCATTAATATACACATTATCTTTTTGTGTTTTTAGATAATTTATTTTGGCATTATCTGTCTTTGCCATTATTGCCAAAGGAAGTCCTCCATAAGCATAATATTCACTTAATGCCTTTTCCTCTGAACCTTCATATACCGAATAGAATTCTGCAAATGATAGTGGGTATACTCTTATTTCATCTCCTCTGCCTCTAAATTCTGTTACTATATCTGATGATAAAAATTTTGAATTACTTCCTGTTACATATATTTCCACATTATTTA
>USOM01000138.1 GCA_900556345.1 uncultured Clostridium sp.
ATTTAGTGCTATATATTTTTGTGTTAAATCATATTTCTTAGTTTTACTTAGGAAATATTTATGATTTTTCCAAGCTACTTTAGTACATAAATATAATTCCCTATTCCATACAAATCTAGGTGGTTTATGGATTCCTAATTCTTCATAAATGTTATCAAGACATCCTCTTCCAAACATTGCATATTTATAGTTGTATGGTTTATTGCATAATAAGCATCTTTTTTCTTCCATAATTATATTAATCCCCTCTTCTATTTTTAATAAATTTATTAACTATTCTATTTATACCATATTATTATTTAATCTATTTGCTTCTATAAGTAATTTATCAAAATCTGAAACTATCTTTTGATTTTTATTAAATTTCATATACTCTTTTTCTGCTTGTTCTTCTGCTTGTTTTCTTGATATTTTGCCATTGTCTTTTAAAATATCATATTTTCTAAATTCCAAGAATTCATTTATACTTTTGGCAAATTCTTCCATAGTAAATGTATTTTCTCTTTCAACCAAATCCTCTATGTAATCAAAATATCCAGAAACTGTTCTTTCTAGTCTTTTTATTTTCTTTTCATCTAAATAGTTTTTTGCAATCATTACATCTGATTTTAATATTCTTCCATCTGGTGAATTTTTCCACGTTGTTAAGCCCATATTTTCTTTTGTATGATCTGCATTTTTGTATATTATTTCTGCAGCGGTATTTCCTGTAATAGCATAATGAAATTTATTTTGAACTGTTGCATAAAATTTTTGCGTTATTTCAGAATTTTTATCGTAGTCTATGCTACATTCTGCAAATATATCTGTTATCTGCTGCCATATTCTTCGTTCACTTGTTCTAATTGAACGAATTCTTTCTAGTAATTCTTTAAAATAATCTTTTCCAAATTTCGGACCATTTTTTAATAATTCATCATTTAAAACAAATCCTTTTTTTATATATTCTTTTAATGTATTAGTTGCCCATATTCTAAAATCTGTTGCTTGTTTTGAGTTTACTCTATATCCAACTGCTATTATAGCATCTAAACTATAAAATGTTAATTCTCTTGAAACCTCTCTGCTTCCTTCTTTTTGAACTGTTCGAATTTTTCGAATAGTTCGATTTTCTTCCAATTCATGAGTTTCAAATATTTCCTTTAAATGGTAATTTATTGTATTTACTTCTACATCGAACAATTTTGACATCGATTTTTGTGTTAGCCAAAAATCTTCTTTATCATATAAAACTTCTACTGATATGTTCTTATTACTTTGACTTTGATAAATTATTAAATCTTTTAAATTTTCTATTATATTCATATTTATTTTATCTCCTTCTTATATCTTTCTATCTTACTATTTTTCTCCAAAATACTTTTTCAGATGAACGAATATATCTAATTTTTCCGTCTTTAGCAGTTGTCAAGCATTCCCTGACAATTGAAATTTCTTCTAATTTTCTTTCTTCTGTTTCAAATTTTATAACTTCCCCAATCTTACATCAAACATTTGTTTTTGTCAATAGTAAAAAAATAATTTCAAGATTTTTTTGCGAAAAGAAACGGTCCCAATGCGAAAATTTCGCAAAAAGAACCGTCCCCAATCAGAAAAATTATCCTAATAAATCTTTTACAACCTCATTAATTGCTCTACCATCAGCTGCTGCTCCAATTTTAGCCTTAGCCTCTTTCATAACAGGTCCCATATCCTTCATTGAAGTGGCCCCAAGAGAAGCTATAACTTCTTTAACAATCTCAGTAATTTCATCTTTGCTCAATTGTTTTGGTAAATATTTTTCCAATACCTCAATTTCTTTATTTGTTTGTTCTATTAAATCATCTCTTCCGCCTTTTTCAAATTCTACTAGGGCGTCTTTTTTACCTTTAACTTCTTTAGCTATAATTTCTATTATTTTATTGTCATCGACTTCTATTCCTTTATCTTTTTCAATTTGTAAAATTGCTGCTCTTACCATTTGAACAGTATCCTTTTTTATTGTATTTTTTTCTTTCATAGCTTCTTTTAAATCTTTCATTAATTCTTCTTTTAACATTTTAAATCCCTCTTTCTAAATTTATTTATTTTTCTCTTCTTCATCCTCTTCTGTTGTTTCATAACCTTTTCCTGTTTTGTTTAAAATTCCATTTATGCTATTCATTATGTCCTCTAAATTTTCATCAAAATCATCTCTTTTTACTTCTAGCATTTTTATTCATCTCCTTTTATTTATTTTCTAAAAATAACTTTGTTGCATTTTCAAAAGTTGCCTTTGCAATTACATCTGGCTCTACTCCCTTAAATTCCGCTAATTTTTTAACTATATATTTTAAATTACTTGAATCATTTCTTGTTCCTCTAACAGGCTCTGGTGCTAAATAAGGTGCATCTGTTTCTATAAGCATTCTATCAATTGGCACCATTTCTACTATTTTAGGTGCATTTTTTGAGCTTTTGAATGTACAAGTTCCTCCAAATGCTATATACAAACCTGCTTCTAATCCGTGTTTTACAAGCTCTGGATTAAATGGGCAACAGTGTAGTACTCCTAATTTTTTTAGTTTGTATTTTCTTATTATTTCTATTGTATCATCTATTGCTTCTCTTGAATGTATTGATATTGGCATATTTAATTTGTTTGCTAATTCTATTTGTTTTATAAATGCTTCCTTTTGAAGTCCTTTATTGTCATTTCTCCAATAATAATCCAACCCAATTTCACCAATTGCTACTGTTTTTTTGTTGGATACTGCTAATTCTTCAATTTTTCCTATACTTTTCCACAGTTCTTCCTCTGTTTGTGGAAGTTCTTCTGGGTGAATTCCAACTGCTGAATATATGAAGTCATATTCTTTTGATAATTCTATTGCTTTTTTTGATGTTTCTATATTACATCCCATATTGATGCATCTTGTTACACCTGCGTTTTGCATTTTTTGAATTACTTCTGCTCTATCTTCATTAAATTTTTCATCATCTAGGTGTATATGTGTATCAAAATATTCCATCTTTGCTAATCATATCCTTTCCTTGTCTTTACGGTTTATTTTGTGTATTATGCATCTGCCTATAACCTCAATTTAAGCTATTTATACAAAACTGTTACATTAGCTACCGCATAATCTTTACAATGTGATATGCTTACATCTACATTTTCTACTTTTCTATCTTTTAAAAACAATATCTCTGTTTTAGGCCTTCCTTGCTTATCATTTACAGTTTCTACATCTTTCCACGATATTGCAAATTTATCCTCAACACCCTCAGATACTGCCTTAAATGCTGCTTCTTTTACCGCAAATCTTGCTGCATAGTGTTGATATTTATTTTTTCCTTTGCTTTCACAGTATTCTATTTCTTTTTTTGTATATACTTTGTTTAGGAATGCATCTCCTAATTTTTCTATACTATCTTGTATTCTACTTATTTCTATTATATCTACTCCACATTTAACTCTCATATTTTTACCTTTCTTACAATATGTATTATACTATACTGTTGGTTAATTTTCAAGAATTTTGTTGGTCAATTTTCAAAGGTTTATAATTCATTTATGATAATGTCTTAATAAATCATTTAGGAAAATGTCTTAAT
>USOM01000139.1 GCA_900556345.1 uncultured Clostridium sp.
GAAACTTGCATATATACCTTATTTTAATAAAAACAATCGCCTTAATCTCTATAATTTAACTACATTATCAAGTACAATAATCACAAAAAAACATTCATCTTTAGAATATTTATTCCCTTCCAATCGCCAGCCATGCAGCCTGAAAAAAAATCGAACGACAATACACGCCTAACAAATTGTACAACAAATAAATACACTATTTTTTCATCCTCAATTTCTTGTCATAATAAATGAAACTTATTATCTTAGCAAAGATGATGACACCAATAATCATTCTAATTATCAACAAGATCAATAAAGGATCGTTTATTTATATTCTTTGAATTTAAACTTTTTTTCAAAAAAACATTCCTTTTTATACTAATTTATGATAAAATGCACAATAATATAAGAAATAGGAGGAATTATTATGGAAGTAATTAGATGTTCTCGTTGTGGAGCTTTTTATACAAATGGTGGTTATGTATGCCCAAAATGTACAGATAAAGATAATTTAGAATTATCTACATTCAAAAATTTTGTTGAAAATAACGGTGTTGAGTTAAAGTCTCTAGACCAAGTTTCTATGTCTACTGGAATCTCAGAGAAAAACTTAAATCGTTTTCTAAACTATGACGGACTTGAAGGATATAAAAAATTGTTTAAATAAATATTAAACGAGGTATCTTAAAAGTAGATGCCTCTTTTTTATAAAGAAAGGAATGAATTTTATGCAAAATGTATTTGATATTTTACAAGAAAGAAATTACATCGAACAAATGACACATCCAGAGCAAATGAAAGAAATGTTTTCAAAGGAAAGTGTTCCTTTTTACATAGGTATTGACCCTACTGCAGACAGTTTACACGTTGGACATTTCGTTTCTTTAATGGTTGCAAGCCATATGCAAAAATGTGGACACAAACCTATCATCTTAATGGGTGGTGGAACTGCAATTATTGGTGATCCATCTGGAAAAACAGATATGAGAAAAATGCTTACTAAAGAAGATATTGAACATAATGTTGCTTGCATCAAAAAACAAGTAGAAAAATTTGTTAGTTTCGAAGGAGAAAATGCAGCAATTATTGTTAATAATGCTGATTGGTTATGTGATTTAAAATATATCAATTTTATGAGAGAAATAGGAAGCAAATTTACAATCAACAAAATGCTTGCTGCTGATTGCTACAAAAATAGAATGGATACAGGTCTTACATTTTTCGAAATGGGATATATGCTTATGCAATCTTATGATTTTCTACATTTATATGAAACTTATGGATGTAAACTTGAAATGGGTGGAAATGATCAATGGTCTAATATTATCGGTGGAGTTGAATTAATTAGAAAAATTGGTAAAGATGATTCTTTTGGTTTAACTTTTAAACTTCTTACAACTAAAGAAGGCAAAAAAATGGGTAAAACTGAAAAAGGTGCTTTATGGCTTGACCCAGAAAAAACTTCTCCTTATGAGTTTTACCAATATTGGAGAAATATTGATGATAGCAGTGTTTATACAGTTGGATGTATGCTTACATATTTACCTATGGAAGAAGTTAATCGTTTAGCCTCTTTAAAAGATGAAAAAATAAACGAAGCTAAAAAAGTTTTAGCTTATGAAATTACCAAACTTGTTCACGGTGAAGAAGAAGCCAAAAAAGCCGAAGAAGCTTCTAATGCTTTATTTGAGGGTAATGGTTCTGTAGAAAATATGCCTAGAGTTAAATTAAGTAATCCTAATTGTAGTTTAACTGAAGCAATGTTAGAATGTGGTATTTGTTCTTCTAAATCTCAAGCTAAAACTTTAATTTCTCAAGGTGCTATTAGTTTGAATGATGAGAAGATTAGTGATATCTCTTATGTTTTATCTGATAAAGATTTTGAAACAGAAAATACAATCTTGAAAAAAGGTAAAAAGATTTTCTATTGTTTAGAAAAATAAAAATATCCCAATGACTGCGTGTCATTGGGTATTTTTTTGCAAAAGGACCGTTTCTTTTCGTAAAAAGAAACGATCTTTTCACGAAAAATTATTCAGTCGCTGTTTCGTTCTCATTTGAAACTATATTTTCTTCGGCAACAGTATTATTCTCATTTTTCTTTTCTTCATTATTTTTCTTTTTCAAAGTATTTATCAAACTTTGCAATTTTTGTATATCTGTTCCCATAATCTCCCAGTTATTGCTTTCTAATGATTCGGATAAATTATCATTTGCCTTTATTATAGAATCTATTAGCCCTTCTATATCATCTGTACTATTCAATTCAATCTTTGTAGCTGATTTTGATATTAAACTTTGTGTAGCTTCTTGCAAGTTATTTCCTATTGCAACTTTATTTCCAGATGCTACAATAACTTTTTTAAGTACTGGAATATTACTTTCATTTACAAGTGTTTGATATATTGGTTCAACATAAAGCAAGGTATTTTCTACTGGAACAATAATCATATTTCTTGTCACTTTTGCTCCTGTAACAGATAAACTATCAATTTGACTTTGTATGGTTTCATCTTGAGCTATTTGTGTATCTAACTGAGTTGGACCTAATATACTTGTATCTGAGTGTAGTGTTTTTAATGTTAATTTATTTTGTCCATTTTCTACTGTTCCAACTAAATATGATGATATATTCTGTTTATTTTTTGGTGTATATATTTGTATTAAACCAATTGTTTCTTCCCCGTCTGAGTTAGATACCATTGTGTAATATGGTTTTAATGTATTTTTTGTTTTATTGTTTGTACTTTGATTTTTATATGTTGCCTTTTCCCAAGTGTTATCACTTCTATATAATACATCTGCTTTTGTATTATGATATTCTTCTAACATTGTTGATTGTACATTATATAAAAATTCCGGATAAATAAATTGATCTTGTATTGTTTTTGAAATCTCACTGTCTAAATCTTGGAATAATTCTGGATATACTTTTCTATATGCCATTGCTATTGGGTCTGTTCTATCTGTTATGTAATATTTCATCTCACCTGTATAGCTATTTATTATTACTTTTATTGAATTTCTTATATAATTTATATCTCTTTTTTGTCCATTATATTCTATTTCTGTATATGTTGAATATGGATAACTGCTAGATACTGTATATGCGTCTATTACCCAATAGATATCCCCATTTTCATCTAAAACTGTGTATGGATTATTGTCATAAATTACATCTGGAAGTGCAAGTCTCGCTCTTTTTATAATGTTTCTATTTATTAAAATTTTACTTTCTGATGTTACTGAGCCTGATAAAGCTATATTTACATTCTTTTCTTTTATTCCTAGAATTAATCTATCTAAGAAATTCATTTTTAAGCCCGCTTCTCCATTGTAACTTGTTTCGTAATCTTTTTGCTCGTCTGAATAATCAAATTCCTTTTTATCTTTTGCGTTAGTTACTACTGTTGTGTTAGTTTCTAGTCCATAATAAATTCTTGGTTCATTTACCTTTATTATATTACTTTCTTTTCCTGCTATATCATTTTGAATATACCTTATTGTTCCATCATCTGAACTTTCTGTACTTGATGTAAATATTAATCCATATCCGTGTGTATATTCATAGGT
>USOM01000140.1 GCA_900556345.1 uncultured Clostridium sp.
TTTGTTCTAATTTGCTATTCTTCAATATTCCATCCATTTGTAGAATTTCCCGTTAATTTAGCTGTATCACTAATTGTTACCACCGGTCTTACATTATATCCTTGTCCATCGTTATTGTTTCCGTAGGAAGAGTAGAAACCTCCCGCAGTTATCTCTTTCCTCCAACTAGCATATGTTCTAAACCCGTAATACACACCATCTTCATTAACTTCTACCGTTTTTGATGCCAACCAATATGGACCAGCATTATCTATAAGATTATATGCTTTACTAAATTTTTTTATAGAGCTCTCTTCATCTTCTTTGCTATTTGACAATGTATCAATATAATATTCATAAAAATTAGTTTTTAGTTTATTTATATATTGCATTTTTCCATTTTTAAATTCATTATTAATAAAAATATTATTTTTCTCATCATAAATATAAAAATTATTATGCTCTTGATTAAACGCTCCATTTATTTCGTTTTGCGCATCATAATATGGAAATTTATCTTCATTCCAGTAAAATTTCACCTCATTTCCATACTCATTTAAATTTCCTTTACCATATTTTTGTTTATTTCCTGTACACATAGGATTATACTGTGTGATTCTATTTATATCTTCTATCCTTATACTCCTCGAATTATTTGCCCCTGTTCCATTTCCGTATATCCTACAAATGTTATCTAACTCTTCAATACCATATTTAAAACCATTCTCACCTTTTAAATAAAATCTATTATTTTCATCTGTTTTTATACTTTCTTTAGATGTTATTAAAAGTTCACCTCCATTATTGATTCCTAAAACAATCCATTCCATATCATTTTGAAATGTAAAATTCTGATTTACATATCCATTTTTTTCTATAGGTGATGTATATTTAGCATCCTCATTATTTATTACAGTATAATTTATTGTATCTCCAACATTTATTTTTATATTTCCATCTGATATCACATTTTCTGAAACATAATAATATTTATTTTTTTCCTTTATATTTCCATACTTGTCAGCTATATATTCATTTTTAGTTTCTTTTGTTGTTATTTTATAATATTCCCCATCAAATATCACTTTATATCCCTTTTCATTTAACTCTTTTTCAACATCTTCCTGTAAAATTTCATAAGAATTTTTCATTTTTGCTGACATAAATGCAAGCTCTATACTTTCTTTTTCATTCGAAGTTTCAGATATTTCTTTTGCCAATTTAGCTTTTTTCAATATTCCATTCTCTCCCGTTATTGCCGATATTGTTACCCCAGACAATATCAATAATATAATCACTGTAACCACCAAAGCAATTAAAGTTATTCCTTTGTTTCTCATAAAATCCTCCTTTTTTCTTTTTGTTCTATTGTAGAACAATTATATCATCACAATATTATAAAATCAAGTAAATTTTGTTCTTTTTTAGAACATTTTTAAAGGAGAATATTATGCAGAAAATAAACAAGTTTAATGATAATTTAAACATTATAGGACCTAAAATTAAATATTTTAGAAAACAAAAAAAAATAACACAAGAAGATTTATGTGCTAGAATGCAAGTTATGGGATATCAAATTAGTCGTTCCGACATCTCTAAAATTGAAAACGGAAAAAAATTTATTGCTGACTTTGAAGTACTTGGATTTGCAAATGCTCTAAAAATTTCTATTTTAGATTTATATAAAGAATAATCCTTTTCACTATTAATTTTTTTTAAAAGGAACATTACCTCTAAAAAATTTCAATAGGGACAATGTACCAAAAAGACCCGGTCCCAATGGTACAGATTTTAAAAAGGGGACGGTTCCTTTTTCAAAAAGGAACCGTCCCCATTTCAAAATAATCACATTTCTCTTCTACCTTCCAAAGCCTTAGTCAAAGTAATTTCATCTGTATATTCCAAATCTCCACCAACAGGAATACCGTGTGCTATTCTAGAAACAGTAATTCCAAGTGGTTTAATAAGTTTAGATAAATACATCGCAGTTGCTTCGCCCTCAACCCTAGGGTTTGTTGCAATAATAACCTCTTTAACTTGTCCATCCATAAGCCTTGCTAAAAGTTCCTTAATTTTGATATCATCAGGTCCTACTCCATTCATTGGAGAAATAGAACCATGTAAAACGTGATAAACGCCTTTAAATTCGTGTGTTCTTTCCATTGCAGCAACATCTCTTACATCTTCTACTACACAAATACTTTCTTGATTTCTCTTAGGGTTTGAACATATTGGGCAAGGGTCTGTATCTGTTATATTAAAACATTTACTGCAATATTTTAAGTTCTTTTTAGCATTAACTATTGAATTTACAAATTCGTTCGTTTGTTCTTCATTCCAATCTAACACGTGAAAGGCCAGTCTCGCTGCCGTCTTGTGTCCGTATGCTTGGAAGTCTTTCAAAACTTTCTATTAATTTTTCTATTGATGGTGCATATTCTGACATTTTTTACCTTACTTTCTTTTAAATTACATTAATCCAGGAATATTATATTTTCCCATAGCATCACTGCTTGCGTCATCAACTTTTCTTAATGCTTCATTTATAGCTGTCATTATTAAATCTTGTAGCATTTCAACATCTTCTGGATCAACAACTTCTGGTTTTATTTTTATTTCTTTTAAAACTTTTGCTCCGCTAACCTTTACCTCAACTGCTCCTCCACCACATGATGCTTCAAATTCTTTGCTTGCAAGTTCTTCTTGTGTTTTTGTTAAATCTGCTTGCATTTTTTGAGCTTGTTTCATTATATTTCCTAGATTCATTCCTCCGAATCCTCCCATACCTCCTGGGAATCCACCTCTTTTTGCCATTTTAAATCATTCCTTTCTTGGTCGGGACCATAGGGGTCGGTTCTTTTTGGTCCCTATATTATATTAAATGGTATATCATTATTTTCTATAAACTGTTCAAATTCATTACTACTAGTCTTAGTAGCCTCTTTTGTATCAACGAATTTAATTTGCATTTCTTTTCCACAAGCCAAATGAACCGTTTCTCTTAAATTTTGCTTAACATCAGGTCTTGCTAAAAAGTCTTTTGCAACTTTGTTCATTCCTTTTGGAAATTCTATTTCTAATGTCATATCATTTGCTTCCCTAGCAATTGTTCCAGCTAAATTCATATACATAAACATTTTGCCACTTGTTTTGTAATCTTCTACAATTTTTGGCCAGTAATCTTGTGTTTTTCCTTGATATTTTGGCTTTGATACAATTGCCTTATTTGGTTCAACATTGCTTGGTATTTCTTGAGCTTTTGCTTTAGTATTTCCCTGTGCGCTTGCTCCATTTCTATTAACCCCTGCTTTTGCAAAATTACCAGCTCGTAAAAAATTTTCGATTTTTGTAACTCTTCTCTCTAGGTCAGAATTTTGTGCATTTCCACCATCTGACGACGAATTTATATCTGTTTTTACAGGTTGTTTGTTACATAATTTTATTAATCCTGTTTGTAAAATTATTAATTTTTGTGTAGATAGTTTCATACTATTTTCTATTTCAGATAATTCACATATTAAATTTATTAAATCTAATTTTGATGTTTTATCAGAAATATTTTTT
>USOM01000141.1 GCA_900556345.1 uncultured Clostridium sp.
GGTTTATACAATAATCTAAAAAATAGTGGATTAGATATTTTGTTTTTAGATTATATACCAGATATAAAATTATTCGATGAAAATGGAGAGTATAGCCAAAAGAAAGGGTTTATTGGAGGAGCAATTTCAAGGATTGATGAGAACGTTGTTGTGTTTGGTGATTTAGATAAAATTGATTATTATGGCAATATTAGGAATTTTATTGAAAGTAGAAATTTAAAGATAATTGATTTTGAAGGATTAGATGTTATAGATTATGGTGGAGTAATTGAACAAAAATTGGGCAGGAATGTGAACTTAGAATCAAACTAAAGATTCTAAGTTTTTTACGCAATAAAATTAGCACTCAACTATTGACATTGCTAAAAAATAGATATATAATACCCTCAAAGAAAAATGCCCACAAAAGAACCGGTCACAAATGAGCAAAATGGGACCAAAAAGAACCGACCCCAATGGTCACAAAAAAGCAAAGCAAAGGAAAGGAAGTAATACAAATGGAAACAAAACAATTCAAAGCCGAATCAAAAAGACTACTAGATCTAATGATAAACTCAATATACACAAATAAAGAAATATTTTTAAGAGAGTTAATCTCAAATGCAAGTGATGCAATGGACAAGCTATACTATCAATCACTAACAGACAACAACCTAAACATATTCAGAAATGACCTAGAAGTAAAGCTAATAACAAATAAAGAAGCTAGAACTCTAACAATAGAAGATAATGGATGTGGAATGAATAAACAAGAATTAGAAAACAACCTAGGAACAATAGCACAAAGTGGTTCATATCTGTTCAAAAACAATAACGAGAAAAAAGAAGATATAGATATAATAGGTCAATTTGGAGTAGGATTTTACTCAGCATTTATGGTGGCTAAAAAAATAGAAGTAGAAAGTAAAAAAGTAGGAGAAGATATAGCATATAAATGGACTTCTTTTGGTGCAGATGGATACACAATAGAAGAAACATCAAAGGAAAGTGTAGGAACAAAAATTACATTATATATTAAAGACAATACAGATGAAGAAAATTATGATGAATTCTTAGAAGATTATAGAATTCAAGAAATTGTTAAAAAATATTCAGACTATATACGTTATCCTATTAAGATGGAAGTAACAAGAAAAGAACTAAAAGAAGGTTCTAAAGATGAATATATAGACAAAAAAGAAATAGAAACTTTAAATAGTATGATACCATTATGGAAAAAGAAAAAACAAGATATAACTCAAGATGAATACAATTCATTTTATATTGACAAATTTTCAGACTATGAAGCACCTGCAAAAGTAATACATAGCACAATTGAAGGTGGAATAAATTACAGTATGCTTTTATATATTCCATCACATTTACCTTATGATTATTACACAAAAGAATATGAAAAGGGATTGCAACTATATTCAAATGGTGTGTTAATAATGGACAAGTGTCAAGATTTATTACCAGATTATTTTGGATTTGTAAAAGGTTTAATTGATAGTCCAGATCTATCTTTAAATATATCAAGAGAGCTATTACAACAAGATAGACAATTAAAAACAATTGCTAAAAATATAGAAAAGAAGATAAGACAAGAACTAGAAAATATGCTTAAAAATGACAGAGAAGAATACGAAAAAATATTCAAAAACTTTGGAACACAATTAAAATTTGGTTGCTATAATGATTTTGGAATGAATAAGGAAAATCTAAAAGATTTAATACTATTTTATTCATCAACAACTAAAAATCTTACAACTCTAAAAGAATATGTAGAAAGAATGAAAGATGGACAAGAGAAAATCTTTTATGCAGCAGGTGAAACAATTGATAAAATTGATATGTTGCCACAAGTTCAAGGAGTTAAAGAAAAAGGTTATGAAATACTATATTTAACAGAAAATATTGATGAATTTGTTTTAAAAGTTCTAATGGAATATGATAAAAAGCAATTTGCAAATGTATCTTCAGATAATCTTGATTTGGAAAGCAAAGAAGAAAAAGAAGAGTTAAAGAAGATAAATGAAGAAAACAAAGATATGTTTACTTTAATGAAAGATGAAATTAAAGATGTTGAGGAAGTTAGATTTACTCACAAATTAAAAGATCATCCTGTTTGTTTAAGTAGTGAGGGTGAAATTTCAACAGAGATGGAGAAAGTTCTTAATTCTATGCCTAACAATCAAGGAGTTAAAGCTAAAATGATTTTGGAGATTAATGAGAATCATCCAATTGCACAAAAATTAAAGAATTTGTATTTGAATGATAAAGATGAGCTTAAAAAATATAGTAAAATTTTGTATGATGGTGCTAGATTGATTGAGGGATTGAATATTGAAAATCCTACTGAATTTAGTAATATTGTGTGTGAATTAATTTCTAAATAAAAGAGAATATAAGTAATTTAAGCGAACCCAAATTATTGGAAAAATTTAATAATTTGGGTTCGTTTTATGTCTATTTTGTAGTTTGTCAAAATTACTCAAAATCCATCCCCTGAAACAAATCTCGTTCTCTCATCAACTTATCAAACCTATTCAAAATCCACTTCTTATGCAAATTCCAACTAGGAGCAATCAAAATATCCTTAGGGGCATCCCCAGAAATCCTATGAATTACAATATCGGGAGAAATATGAGTAATAATATAAGCTAAGCAATCCAAATAATATTCCAAGGAAATAGGTTCATATTTTCCGCATTTATACCAATTGGCTAAAACTGTATTTTCAACAACATAAGTAGAATGAATTTTAAGACCTTGAATAGAATGGTTATTTAAAAATTTTACAGTTTCTTTAATATCATCAAAATTTTCGCTTGGAAGTCCAACCATAATATGAGCAACAACATCAATATTATATTTATTTAAAATCAAAACAGCATTAGTAAAATCTAAAGAATTATATCCTCTGCAAATCAATTTCCCTGTAGTATCATTGGAAGTTTGCAAGCCTAATTCAACACAAACATAGTATTTATCAGAATAGCTTTTAATCAATCTAACAATATCCTCATTAATACAATCAGGCCTAGTTGCAATTTCAAGCCCAACAATACGTTCATCTATTAAAGCAGTATCATATTTTGCTTTCAAATTAGCAAGCGAATCATAAGTATTTGTAAAATTTTGAAAATAAGCTATAAATTTATTAGCACGAGTAGCTTTATAGCTTGAAAAATAAGCTTTTACTTGGTTATGAATAGAAGTTACATCATCTTCAATATGATTACACAAAATATGTTCTCCAGAACCTCTTTCACTGCAAAATATACATCCAGAAGTCCCAACTTTTCCGTCGCGATTAGGGCAAGTAAAATTTCCATCAATACATATTTTAAGCGTTCTTTCACCAAATTTATTTTTAAGATATGAATTTAAGTGTCTGTATCTTTCAATATTTTCCATTTTTAGTATCCTTTCTTGAATTAAGATTATACAAGAAGCAATGAAAAATGTCAAAAAACCTTTTATAAAACTAAATAATATGGTAAAATATTTTTATCATATATAAGGAGGACATAAAAATGAGAG
>USOM01000142.1 GCA_900556345.1 uncultured Clostridium sp.
CTTTTATATTTTCTATTCCTATTGTTGCTAATGTTTCAAATTTGTAGGCTACTCCAATTTCTTTTGTGTCTTTATCATAAGTATATAAGTAATCTGAACCATCTAAATACTTAAATCTTACTTGGTAAAACTCGGCTGGTGATAAATTATCTAATGTATAATCTCCTAATTGACTTACTGGTATTTCTTTTGTTTCACATTCATTCCAATTTGGTGTATCATTTTCATCTTTTGAATGCCATATTTCCATATATACTTTATCTATATTTACATTTAATGGATTTAATAATGTTACATTTAAGTTAGCTGTACTAATTGTTGTTTTTGCATTATTAAATTTTATACCAAGTCTTATGTTTTTAATGTTTATTTTGTGTTCGATATTTTGGTCAACTTGTTTTGCTACAACTTCTTTTTGAACTATTATATTGTCATTTTGTTTTAAACCTGATGGTGAATATTGAAGGTCAAGTGTAGTTCCATTTTGATTATTATTAATATTGTCAATAGTTTTAATACCTAATTGTACTTTATCATCTAAAGCATAATAACGATATTCAAACATATTTCCATTTATTTCTCCCTCTGTTTTTATAAAGCTATTTCCCTCAACAGTCATATAACTATTTTCAGAATTTGTATATGTAGCATATTTTTCTCCATCATCTGGTATAAATCCAATTCTACCATTATCATAATATGCCGTAACAGATAAAGTTATATCTCTGTTTACGAAGTGATTAAAGTTTTGATTATTTAATAGTTCTAATAAATCTACAACTAAATAATTTCCATTTTCCGTATCTAACTTCATAAGTCCTGTAGTTATTTCTTCTTTTCCGTTGTTAAAAGTTACAGTTGCTGCTGCCACTCTATTTACATCATTTCCTGCTAATTGTATTATTACATTATTTGGATTATTGCTGTTATTGTATACAATATTTTCAATTCTTATATCATCACAGCTTACTATACCTTCAAATTTTTGTGTAATCAAATTCTGTAGTATATAGGCACCTGACTGTACTTTATTTAAATTCTTTGTGTATCCAATTTTATATGTGGTACCAGATGTTAAAGTTCCTACAACTGTTTCTCCAATTTGCCCATCTGTTTTGACTTCTACTTTAGAATTTTGTATTGTTCCATTAACAGATAAATTCAAATATGCGTATTCTGTAGTACTATGTGCTTCATAATATAGAGCCTTATCTATATCTGTACAAGAATACCTATATGTAATTGTAGATTCATCCGAAGTTTTTGGATACATTACAAATTTTGGTTCCTGTTTTTTAGGAAATAACATATCTGTTTTTAAACTCTTGTTATCGTACGTAGTGTTTCCATCACTTTGACAATTTGGCCAAACTATTTCATTTCCTTCTACATCGGCATAAGTTACAGTATATGAGAAGAAATATCCATTTCCTCTGTGAAGTCCTGTATTGTTATCGTCTTTTGCTGTACTTATGGTTCCATCTTTTAGTTCAAATATTGCTGTTGGTGCCTTTTCTTGATTAACAAAATCCAAAGTTTTTGTTAATTGTTTTCCGTTTTCGTCTTTAACCTCATTTCCGTTGCTATCCCAAGCATAATAAGTTATTTTCTTGGCTGTTAGTGAACCTTTATTTTCGAAACCTGTACCTACAGAATATCCTACATAAGTATCATTATCTAAGTCAGCTCTTTTTTCTATGCCATATCTACTTGCACTTCCATTTGTTATTGCTGTTGCTGTTAGCTTTTTATATTCTTCTGTAACATCTGCTGTTGTTCCTTTTCCCTTAACAATTATATATGCAGCTGAATATGTTTCATTTGCTTTTTCATCTGTATAAGTTGTATTTCCTGTATTTTCATTACCATCATCTGCTGATTTTATAGGAATTTTGTTTGAATATGTTGTACCATCTATTGTAGCTGTAACAATAACTTGGTAATTTACTTCTGTATAACTTGATTCTTTTCCTCCCCCTATAAATGATGGAGTTACAACCAAAGTATTATCAAAAAACAATTCTTGTAAACTATTTACTTCTTTTTTTACTTTTACATTATTTAAACAAGATGTAAAGTTGCTTTCTGTTATTGTACGTGTCCAATTCTTATATTCACCATTGTTTATATCTCCAGACCCCTCATAAAGCATAAGGTTTACACTTGATAATCCCTCTCTTGCAACATTGTCCCCTTCTAGGTTTAAATCTACTGCAAAAGCACTTGTTGCACTTGTTCTTGAATTAAGATTAGCTGTTAAATTTTCATAAGAGCCTGTTGTAACTATACTACTTCCAATATGAGTATTTTTATACTCTCCATTACCATCTTTAAGATTTATTGTTCCATATACCGCAAATGTGTATGAAGTTTCTGCTTTTAATCCCTTTTTGCTACTTCCTTTTTCTCCAATGTCTACCCATATTTTAATTACTTCATTTCCTTCTACATCTGTTGTTCTTTCATCTGCTTGAAGAGTTGTTCTTTTTACATATACATTTCCCTCATCTACATCACTGTAATATGTAATTGTTAATGGATTATTGCTATCTACTGTTATAGTATTATCATTATCTATTATATATAGCCATCCTCTTATTTCTGTTGGTGGATAATCACTATCTTGTCTTTCAAATTTTACAGTTGGAAATGTTGAGCCATTTAATGCAAATGCTCCGCAAATTTGGCTTTCAACATCTACATATTTTTCATTATCATTTGTTGTTGCAATTACTTTAAATCCGTAATATTCTCCTCTTTTTATTCCAGATTCACTATTCTCATCTGCAACTGTTAATGTTATTTCTTTGTTTGTTGTTTCTCTTTGATATATTACATTTTTTGTATCATAATCTAATCTATATTTTCCATCTGCATCCTCAATTTGGGTATATTTGTAAACTACATATTTGTAATTTTGTATTGAGTTATCATTGTCTGTCACATTGTCTATATATAATGTAAATGTTCCATCTCTTTTATTTATAGAGTAATTTAAGTTATTTATACTTGCTTTTAATTTTAAGGTTTTGCATTTAGTATTTATAGCCCAATTTTCCCCATTTTTAATTATTCCATCATACATTATACTTGATATTTTTACTATGTAATCAGTGTTTGCTGGTAATCCATCAAATGTTATAGTTTCTTCTGTCTTTGTATTTTTTATAGTTTGTTTTCTATTTAATATTTCATTTCCATCTGAATCAAGTAAAGTTATTTCTGCACTTTCTGCTAACTCATCTGTAAAATTAACATTAAATGATAGTAAATTGTCTGTAAATGATTCTTTTTCTAGCTTTATTCCTATATCTGAGGTTACAAATGTTTTATATATAAAGTTTTTCGTATAGCTTTTTTCATTTACTACATAAGTTGCACTAGCAATAAGTGTATAACTTGTATTTGGCTGCAAGGTTTCTATATTTACTGGTATATTAAAAATACCATAAGAATAAGTTTCACTATATGCATTTTTTCCTGTTGAATTATTTATTATTCTTATAT
>USOM01000143.1 GCA_900556345.1 uncultured Clostridium sp.
AATGTCGAGAAAAAATTAAATGATAAAATTGATAGTGTAAAAGAGGAATTAAACATAAAAATCGATAATGCAGAAGAAAATTTGAATAACAGTATGTCACAAAATATAAAAGATACTGCGGAAATGTTTACAGATGTATTTAAGGAAATCGAAAAAGTAGGAAATAATTATTAATAAAAGTAGTAAAAAATAAACTTAAGTGATATAATAAGAAAAAACTAAAGGAGGAAATAAATTTGAACGAAAATCAAAGAAAAGAATTACTAAACGAAAAAAAATCTGGATGGCTAGAAACAGATGACGAAAAATTTGGAAAAATATTTGAATTTTGTAATGGTTATATGGAATTTTTAAACCGTTCGAAAATAGAAAGAGAATTCGCAGCAAATGCAAAAAAATTAGCTGAAGAAAATGGATTTAAAGATGTAAACACAGTAGAAAAATTAAATCCAGGAGATAAAGTATATTTTGTAAATAGAGAAAAAAGCGTATATTTAGCAGTAATAGGAGAACAAAAATTAGAAAAAGGATTACACATTGTAGGTGCACATATAGACTCACCTAGATTGGACTTAAAACCAAATCCATTATATGAAGATGGAGAACTAGCATATTTTAATACACACTATTATGGTGGAATAAAAAAATATCAATGGACAACAATACCACTAAGTATACATGGTGTAATGATAAAATCAAATGGTGAAAAAATTATAATAAATATAGGAGAAGACGAGAATGACCCAATATTTACTATAACAGACTTATTACCACATTTGGCAAAAGACCAAGAAGCTAAAAGACTTAGGGAAGCAATAGAAGGAGAGAATTTAGATTTATTAGTTGGAAGTATACCAATATTAGATGATGAATCAAAACAAAAAGTAAAACTAAATATTCTAAAAATATTAAATGAAAAATATGGAATAACAGAAAAAGATTTTGTAAGTTCGGAACTAGAATTAGTACCAGCATTTAAAGCACGTTCATTAGGATTTGATTATGGAATGGTAGCAGCTTATGGACAAGATGATAAAGTATGTAGTTATACAGCTTTAAAAGCTTTAATGGAAATAGAAAGACCTCAAAAAACATCTATATGCATACTTTCAGACAAAGAAGAAATTGGAAGTATGGGAAATACTGGTATGGAATCACATGTCTTTGATTATTTTGTTTCAGAGTTATTAAATAAAACTGGTGAAAATAGAGTAAACTTATTAGACAAAGTATTTTGTTACTCAAAAATGTTATCATCAGATGTAGATGCAGGCTTTGACCCATTATATGCTTCTGTTTCAGATAGAGATAACAGCGGATATTTATCAAAAGGAATAACTTTAAATAAATATACTGGTGCAAGAGGAAAATCAGGCGCGTCAGATGCAAATGCTGAATATGTAGCTTGGGTAAGAAATCTTCTAGAAACAAACAATATAAAATATCAAGTTTCAGAACTTGGAAAAGTTGATGTAGGAGGCGGAGGAACAATCGCTTACATTCTAGCTAATAAAGGTGTAGATGTAATAGATTGTGGAGTTCCAGTTTTATCAATGCATGCTCCTTATGAGGTTACAAGTAAATTTGATATTTATGAAGCTTATAGAGCATACAAAGCTTTTTGGAATAAAGACTAAAATAAAAAATATAATTTATGTTTAAATAAAAGTAAAACTCAAAAATCTAAAGCCACTGAAAAAACAGTGACTTTAGATTTTTAGCTATTTACTTCCTTACTAACTTGGTCAATTAACTCAAAAAAATCACTTAATTTAATATCTAATTTAAATTGACATTTTTCAAATACAGAAACCAATGTATCTAAATTATTAGTAGTCTGAGCTTGATATAAGAGCTACTTCTATATTCAGTATTGTATTCATCATCAATAGCAATTAAATCAACATTGTTTTCTATACATTGCTTTAAAATAATAAATCTACCTATACGACCATTACCGTCCTGGAATGGATGAATTTGTTCAAATTTTTGGTGGAAATTAGCAATAGCAAATATATCTTTTTTACTTTCTTTCCAATCTTCAAGAAGATTAAAAATACTATTTTCAACTAAGTGTGGTTCGCACAATTTTAAATCTGTTTTTGAAAGTCTATTTGAATATTTTTTCCATTTACCAATATTACCTATTTCGGCATCGACAGTACCTTGCTTTAATATTTGGTGCCATTCCCATAATAAATATTTGTCCAATGGTTCACCTAAAGTATTTATCACAGTATCAAATAATGATAATGAATTTGTTGTTTCAATAACATCATCTATGAAATGTTCACCAATAACTTTTTTTTGTTCTAACAAATCAGCTAAATTATCCTTGCTAAAAGTACTACCTTCAAGTTTATTGGAATGATATAATACAACATAGTTATCAATACTACATGATGACACATGAATGCTATGCAAATATTGTCTGATGTAGTCGGAAAATAGACAAAAAAGCAAATTTGTATATTAGATGGCTACATTAAAAAGTCATTGCATATTTAAAAAAGAGTGCAATTTTTTTATACTTGCTTCTAGTAAAAGAATGTGAAAAAAATAACGGAGGTCGGAGTTATGGCAAATTTAGCACTGACAGTAGAGAGAAAAGCATTCAGCGTCGCAATCGATGCTGCACTGAAAAGTCTGAGCAAGGATCGTGAGAAAGGATTGTTACAGATCGTAGATCTTACAGAGAAATTTATGGGAGATAACTTCCGTAAAGAAGCTTATGATGGTGTAAGAAAAATGATCCAGAATCCGGATCACAAATGGATGCGCTATGTCAATCGTCTGTTGGATGAGACAGATCCGCATGTTGCAAAAATGACCGCATTAAACCTTGGTTTTCAGGCTGCATTTTATGGAACAAAGACCATCCGTAAAATGAGAGAGGTTCATGACTGTAATATCCCGTGGCTGATCTTAATGGATCCGACAAGTGCATGTAACCTTCACTGTACCGGATGCTGGGCAGCTGAGTACGGTAATAAATTAAATCTTTCCTTTGATGAACTTGACAGCATCGTAACACAGGGAAAAGAACTTGGTATTTATTTTTACATGATGACCGGTGGAGAGCCTCTGGTTCGTAAAGCAGACATCATCAAACTCTGTGAGAAACACAATGACTGTGCATTCCACTGCTATACAAATGGTACACTCGTAGATCAGAAACTCTGCGATGATATGAAACGTGTCGGCAACCTTTCCTTATCCATCAGCCTTGAGGGATTTGAAGATGCGAATGATTTCCGCCGTGGAGAGGGCGTATATGATAAAGTTCTTCATGCAATGGATCTTTTACATGAGAACGGATTGATTTTCGGAAACAGTGTATGCTATACTAGCAAAAACATGGATGCTGTTACATCTGACGAATTTTTTGATCTTCTGATCGAGCATGGAAGCCGTTTTGCATGGTATTTCCATCTGATGCCGGTAGGTATGAAAGCAGCTCCGGATCTGATGCCGACCAAAGAACAGCGTGA
>USOM01000144.1 GCA_900556345.1 uncultured Clostridium sp.
AATATTTAAAATTTTGCTTAGAAAAAATAAAAGAGTTTTTGGAAAAAGAAAAGCTGAAGCTTAATAAAAAAAGCCGAATATATAAAAACACAAACAATTTTATATTTTTGGGAAGAAATACGAAAGGGAAATATGCAAGATATAGAAATGTTAATAGAAAATTAAAGAAAAGAAGATATTTGTATGAAAGTGGAAAAATAAATTTAATGAGCTATGTAACAAGTAAAATATGTTATAGAAATTTATAAAATATGTTAAAGAATAAACAAAAATTTATTGACAGACACAAAAATATATAGTATAATAGTTAACTGTAATCCGCTTAATCAAGGTAACTAAATGTTACAAACATACAGTAACTACCTTTTTTGAGGATTAGCGAGTATACAAATAAGGGAGGTGCATTTAAAATGTACGCAATAATTGAAAGCTGTGGAAGACAATACAAAGTAGCAGAAGGAGATGTAGTATTTTTCGAAAAATTAGATGCTGAAGAAGGAAAAAAAGTAGCATTTGACAAAGTAATAATGGTATCAGATGACGGAAAAGTACAAGTTGGAAATCCTTATGTTAAAGGTGTAAAGGTTGAAGGAAAAGTAGTTTCTCACGGAAAAGCTAAAAAAATAATAGTTTTCAAAATGAAAGCTAAAAAGAACGAGAGAACAAAACAAGGACATAGACAACCATACACAAAGGTTGAAATTACATCAATCAAAATGGCTAGCAAAAAGGCAGAAGCTAAAAAAGAAGTTGCAGAAGATGCAAAAGTTTAATTTTAAATTTGAAATTTAATGTTTAAGAGATATAAAAATTAAAACTGGAAGGAGTTGAAAAAAATGGCACATCACGTTGGTCAAGGTAGTACAAGAAACGGAAGAGACAGTGAATCTAAGCGTTTAGGTGTAAAAAGAGCAGATGGACAATTTGTTTTAGCTGGAAACATTCTTGTAAGACAAAGAGGAACTAAAATATATCCAGGAACAAACGTAGGAATAGGTAGTGATGATACACTATTTGCATTAGTTGATGGAACAGTTAAATTTGAAAGAAAAGGTAAAGACAAGAAAAAAGTTAGTGTTTACCCAGTAGTTGAAGCAAAGGTAGAAGATAAAAAAGCCTAATAAAAAATGTGGTACTTTTAAAGTGCCATATTTTTTTGACTAAATTTTAAAGATGTGATACAATTATAATGTTAACATAAAAGCAAAAAACTAACTATAATTTTTACAGTTAGTGAATGAAAAGGAGGAATTTTATGCTAAGTTTAAGAAAAATGAAGAAAATGAATTACTCAGAGGCTTGGAACTACTTTATGAAGCCGGAAATGATGGGGTCACAGGAAGCTATAGACTATGTTAATTATGTTTCTAAAAAAACGCTTGTCTATGATTTACGGGACCAACCTGTGGCATTTGTTGCATTAGAAAAAATTTATAAAGGAGGATGGTTGATTATTATCGATGGTGTATCTTGTTCTGGAAAGAGTACTATGGCTAAAAAAATAGCAGAAAAATTTCCAGAAACGGTTGAAGTTATCGATATAGATTATACATTTAAGGCGTGGGTATATCAAAAATTAAATAATATTTCGCCAGAAAAAAGAAAAAAGGTTTATTACTCTATGTTGGAAAAGCAGGGCGATGAATATTTAAGATTGAACTTAGAAAATATGGTTGACAATCGAGCTGGAGAAGGAAAAACAGTTATCCTTGTGGGTTGCTTTTTACAGACGATTTATAGAGCTTTTTTAGGAAAGACTCTTGGAAAGTACTTTGATAATGTTGCTATTTTTACAGTATATGAAGATGAAAAGACTTTAAAGAAATACCAGCAAAGTCGAGAGGCGGATTTTGGTAATGATGGAGGGGATATTTCATTGGAACAAATTAATGAGACAGCTCAGCAATATCAATTGTTAAAAGAAATAATCGCTAACCAACCAAAAGTTCTTGGGTTTGGTGCTGATTTAGCTATTTTGGTAAACCATAAAACAAAATTATATTAAAAAATTCCGAAAAAGCTATACTGTGTATGAAAATACATAGTATAGCTTTTTATTTTACATAAACATTAGTAGTTGTTTTAAGTAAATATTATAAATAATTACTAAAATTAAAGAAAATAGGTTGCGAAAACCCAAAAATTGATATAAAATAAGCAAAAAAGGAAAGAAGGTATTTAATATGGAACTAAAGATTGATTTTGAAAAAGTAGGGATAGAAAATAAGGAAATAATGAAATATAAAGACCGTGTTGAAAAAATACACAAAAATTTACACGAAAGAGCATCAAAAGAAGATGATTTTGTAGGATGGTTAGAATTACCTACAAATTATGACAAAAAAGAATTTAAAAGAATTCAATCAGCTGCAAAAAGAATAAACAAAGATTCAGACATATTACTAGTAATAGGAATAGGTGGCTCATATTTAGGGGCAAGAGCAGTAATAGAAGCATTAAGCAGTTCATTTTATAATATGCAAACATTAAAACAAAGAAAACACACATTAGTACTATTTGCAGGAAACAATTTAAGTCCAAATTATATAAATGACCTAATAGAAGTAATAGGAGACAAAGACTTCTCAATAAATGTAATATCAAAATCGGGAACAACAACAGAACCTGCAATAGCATTTAGAATATTTAGAGAAATATTAGAAAACAAATATGGAATAGATGAAGCAAGAAGCAGAATATATGTAACAACAGACAAAGAAAGAGGAGCATTAAAAACATTATCAGATGAAGAAGGATATGAAACTTTTGTAATTCCAGACAATATAGGTGGAAGATTTTCAGTACTTACACCTGTTGGACTACTTCCAATAGCAGTAGCAGGAATAGACATAGAAAAATTAATGAAAGGTGCAAAACTGGCTCAAGATAATTACAATGACGAAAAACTAAAATACAATGAATGTTATCAATATGCAGTAATAAGAAATATTTTATATAAAGACGGAAAAACAACAGAGGTATTTGCAAATTATGAACCAAAAATGCATTATATGACAGAATGGTTAAAACAACTATTTGGAGAAAGTGAGGGAAAAGAAGAAGAAGGAATATTCCCAGCAGGAATAGATTTAACAACAGATTTACACTCAATGGGACAATATATGCAACAAGGTTTAAGAAATCTATTTGAAACAGTATTAAGTATAGAAACACCAAAATCAAATATTACAATAAATTCAGATGATGACAATTTAGATGGATTAAATTATTTAGCAGGAAAAGACCTAGACTATGTAAACAAAAAAGCAATGGAAGGAACAATAGAAGCACACGTATCAGGTGGAGTTCCAAATATTTTATTTAAAATGGAAAAATTAGATGAAGAAAACCTAGGAGGATTAATATATTTCTTCGAACTTGCTTGTGCTATGTCAGGAAGTATATTAAAAGTAAATCCATTTAATCAACCAGGAGTAGAAGAATATAAAAGAAATATG
>USOM01000145.1 GCA_900556345.1 uncultured Clostridium sp.
TTATAATACAAATAAAGAAAAAATAAAAGGAGCTAAAAATGAAAAAACGTAAAAAATTAAATATAAAAAAATTATTATTAATTATAATAATACTAATTGGAATTATTTATTTTAAAAATTTTTATAAAAGCAATTCTTTTATATCAGAAAAAAATTCAAATGATTATGATGTAATAAAACTTGATAAAAATGAAAATTATAAAGGGATTGGTCAAAAAACAGTTGATGGTAAGGACGGTTATTTTACTACTTTTACAACAGTTGATGTAAATCAAAAAACATATAAAGAATATAAACAAAATGGCTCATCTTCTTGGGCTAGTCATAGATATTGGGGTGGCACAATGGAAGAAAATGGTTGTGGAATAACTGCTATTTCAATTATCCTTAGTGGCTATAATAAAAATTATTCTCCTGAGAAACTAAGAAAAAAATATTATCCTATTCTTAATAATGATAAAATTTCTAAAGAATTGTCTGATACTTTTGGCATTAAAAATACTGATTTTTATTATGATAGTTCTCATCTTTCTAAAGATACTTTTGTAAAACATTTGAAAACTAATAGACCTATTTTAATTTGTGTTTGGAATAAACCTAATAACAATCGTTGGACAACCGCTTCTCATTATATGGCATTACTTGCAACTGATGAGAATTTAGTTTATGTTTCTAATCCAAACGGTCTTGAAAATTCTAGTAAAAGTTCTGGTTGGTATAGTTTTGATGAGGTTTTACCTTGGGTTGCCAAGGCTTTGTTTGTTGAAAATAATTAATTTTAGGGTATCAGTATAAGCTGACACCCTTTGCCCCGTTTTTAGTTTATAAGTTACTAATATTAAAGTTTTTCTACAAGTTCTCTTAAGCTTACACAAGGGAAGCTGTTACTTCCGCAAGAAACAACATTTGTATCTCCCAATATACATTTGCTGGAATATTCCAGACCGAGATGCTGTTCAAGTCTGCACCTGCTTGCATTACTGTCGCTCATTCTGTACATATATATAACACTTTCTTCACAAAATGCGCGAATCCTTGCAGGAAGCTCTCTACCTGACTGCTCAATATTCTTATTGTTGGCATCGATATATCTCACTCTTACATTGTCTATTCCTACAATTTTGGTCAGCTTATAGAAAGATTCTAATGCCGTCCATAAAAGTGAAATCATCTCATAGTCTTCCGAATTAATGCGTTTCATTTCTATTGCGTCATAAGGTACCTGCATACAAATAGGTCCATTTGGTAATCCTCCTGCTATTTCTTTTTTAAGGTATCTTCCAACAATTTCTCTGAGTGATATGCATTTCATATTGTCAACACTATCTTTGAAAATATTGGTATCTCCTAAAATATTTCTTACTTCTGAAGATAAACCATATCTTTCCTGTAAAAATTGCATATGAAAATTGTCATCCCGCAGTCTGTACATATGAACAACCGCAAACATCGAAAAGGCACGAATTCTTTCAGGAATTTTATAACCTTTAAATGTTACCTTTTTCAAGTGTTCATCATACAGCCATACAATCGTTTTTTCCATTCCGACTGTTATCACACTTTCATATAACCGCTGACATTCAAGCCATAATGACAATAAATCAACACTTTCATCTTTACGCTCGATTAAGTTATACAACCGTTGGATGTATATTTCGTTCGAGTGCTCTTCCAACTGTTGATTATTGCCAATATACTTTTCGATTATTTTAACATTTGGCAATGTTGTTAATCCTACTTTAGCCTTTCCGAACAAAAATCCAAGTCCAGCTTCCATAGAAATGTCACCATAATGTTTTTCTAATCTACTTATACTTGCTGCACTATCACTCATTTGCAGAGTATTTAACATAAGATATGCTCCAAGGGTTCTAGATCTTTTGGACATATT
This sequence comes from uncultured Clostridium sp., assembly GCA_900556345.1. GTDB lineage: Bacteria > Bacillota > Clostridia > TANB77 > CAG-508 > CAG-269. The sequence goes on from USOM01000145.1 coordinate 1,892, forward strand.
TCTTCCCGCTTTTCCGTCTTCTATAAAATCATCTCTTAAATATGATTCTGTAACATTGTCGATTCCAACAAGCTTTATAGCCTTATATAACTCTTCTGCTTCTCTCTGAATTTCCCAAATGTTTACGTCTGCGCGGTACGATGAAGCTACCTTATGTAACTCGTTAATGTTTACTTTTGCATTTGCCATAATAATCTTCTTCTCCTTTTATTATTATAGGTAAACGGGGCACTGCAAACAAATATTATTTTGCAATACCCCAATTATATCACTTTATGTTAATCGAATCAATTATTTTCCAAATTTATTCAATTTTTCTTTAATCTCTTCCCTATGAACCATTTTTAAAACCTCATCTGCTAGGATTTTGCATTCACTATAATCCAGACTTCTAACTAGCTTTCTACTTTCCAAAATCTTATTAGCATTCATAGAAAAATCATCTAAGCCCATACCTACAAGCAAAGGAATATATAAACTATCTCCTGCCGCTTCCCCGCACATACCACAAATGATTCCATTATTATGAGCTGAATCAATAACATATTTAATAAGCCTAATAACTGCTGGATGAAAATGTGTGTAAAGACTTGCCACTTTCTCATTTCCTCTTTCAACAGCTAAGGTATATTGAATTAAATCATTAGTTCCAATACTAAAGAAATCACATTCTTTAGCAAGTTCATCTGCCATTATTGCAGCTGAAGGAATTTCTATCATAATACCTATTTTTATATTTTCATTAAATAAAATATTTTTTTCTCGTAATTCTTTTTTTACATCTTCCACAACTTTTTTAGCATCAACTAGTTCCTTAACAGAAGCTATCATTGGAAACATTATTGCCAAATTGCCATAGTAACTAGCCCTTAAAATTGCTCTTAACTGAACCTTAAATAATGCAATATTATCTAGGTAAATCCTTATTGCTCTATACCCTAAAAAAGGATTTTCCTCTTGTGGAAGTTTCATATATTTCAAATTTTTATCTCCACCAATATCTAAAGTTCTTACTACTATTTTTTTATTAGGCATACTTTCAACAACTTTTTTATAAGCTTCAAATTGTTCATTTTCTGTTGGAAAATCATCAGAATTCATATACAAAAACTCGCTTCTAAAAAGTCCCACACCTTCTGCTGTATTTTCTGTTACAATATTAATATCGCTCACATCTCCAATATTTGCCATAAGTTCAACTTGGTGTCCATCTTTTGTAATTGAAGGCTTGTTTTTATATTCTTCTAATTCTTTTTTTATGTCATCAGATTTTTCTTTTATTTCTATTAGATTTTTTTCTTCTTCTTTTGATGGATTTATAAATATTTCTCCTGTTTTACCATTTATGGCTATTACATCTTCTTCATTTATTAAATTAGTAACATTTTTAATTCCCACAATCGCAGGTATTCTGTGAGTTCTTGCCATAATAGCTGTATGTGAGTTTTCTCCTCCAATTTCTGTTATAATTCCTTCTATATTTTTTAAATCTAATTTTGCCGTATTTGATGTTGAAAGTTCTTTTGCAACCAAAATTGTATGAATCGGTAAA
>USOM01000146.1 GCA_900556345.1 uncultured Clostridium sp.
CATATTGTGTTGCAATTCTATTTTCAGGTTTTATATCAAACATATACAAAATAGCTAAAAATACCCATTCTAATGGTTTCATAACAATATATGTAATATCTGCTTTAGTAGCAGTATTTATGTGCTTAGAAATAGGATATCCATATTTATCATAAATATATCTCACAAAGTGATGAAATCTAGGTGTTTTTTCTTGAATTAAATCCTCAAATGCATTTGCAACACATAGTTGTCTATTTACAACAATTTTTTCTCCATGTCTAATTCCCATTCTTATAGGTCTTACCAATTTTTTATGACCTCTTAACGAAACTGTACATAAATAATGTGCATCATATGTAACAGATGGAGGTGATACTTTAGCAGACAAAGTCCAATCACTAGTTTCCAAAAATGCTTTTATTGCTTCATCTGGTCTTTGCCCAAATAGCACTAATATGCAAATTAATATAGCCATAAGTGGTATTGATAATATAATTGCTAAAATTGGCCAATTATCTGTATCATAAAGAATTTTACTACATTTATTTAAAAATTTATTTTTATATTCTTTTTGCTCTAAATTTTGTTCTTTATATACTTTCATAATTTCTATTTTAGCTCTTAAACTACATAGTATATAATTTAATGGAAAAATAGCCAAAAATGGTACTTCTATTATATCAAAATTTTTGCTTATCTGAATTATGAACATTACCATATATATTGAGCAAATTACAGTTCCAGACATTGCACATACAATAGCCAATGGCGGTAAATTTAATTTTCTTTTTCTTATCAATATATACGATATAAGCCCTACCGCAAATATTCCAAGAACAGTTGGCATGCTCCAAGAAGCTATTGGGCTATGTACTTCTATTTCAAATCCTCCTAGTCTTAAGCCCTCTGTGTAATCTTTAAAATCCTGAACTATATACCAGAACACAGTTAAAAATATTCCTAAAATGAAGGTTGTGTAATCAATAAAATTTTCTTTTATTTTTTTCTTTTTAAATAAATTTATTATATTAAATATTGTTAAAAGTGCAGGTGTAATTACACATATAAATAATACTATTATACATATTAATGTTGCCATTTTCCCTCCTTAATCAGCAATATATTCTATTGTTTTTACAAATCCATTTATATAATCTACATCAGTTATTTTTGTGTCTAAAGTTATATCACACATTTCGTGTAATACATAACCATAGTTTGATTGTAAATGATATCCCATTCCTAAAAATGTTTCTGTTTGATTATTTACATTTAATTTTATTGGATATGTAAAATTGTCATAACTATAAAGAACTATTATATACCCTTTTCCGTCACTATCTATATTTGTATATTCAATTGACATTCCATCAATTCTATATGTGTCTTTAAGATATCTGTGGATTTCTTCTTTTGCAGTATCTTTCGAACTTCTTTTTATATTAACGGCCTGTATATTCTGAATATTGTCATTTTGGCTTGTGGTTTCTCCTTCTACATATACCAAATCGCCAACATTTAAATCTGAAAACTGAATTTTGCTATTTTTTTCGTATTCTTTTATTGATGTTTCGCTATTTATATTTACCTTTGCTATTATTATTTGACTATCATAACCTATTTGTATTTGATTGTCTTTTATGCTCGTTATAATTCCACTAGATGTAACATTAATTTGTGTATTATCACTAATACTTGTATTTTGTTCATTTGAAGCATTTTCTAGATATATGCAATTTGTATTTACAACCTTACTTACTATAAGAACATTTACTTGATAATTACTTTTTGTATTTCCAAGCTTATATTTTATATTTCCAATACTTTGCTTTATTTCGTTTATGTCATATTTCGAAATTGTTATTATTACATTTTCTTTTTCAAAATCTACATCTTTTAATTGGTTATTTGATTTGAAATTTAATTGTTTTAATAAATTTTCATATCTATTCTCATCATATTCTATAACTGTTTGATAAACATTATTTTGATATATTCCACTCTGTTTTAACTCTATATCTACATTTGTAGGTAATTCTTTTAGAGCATTTTCCGAAGTATAACTATTGTTTTTATCAAAATTATATTTTGTCATTTCTTTTGTTTGACTATCTAATTTTGCTGTTAATCCTTTAACATCATCAAGAGATGTTTTTATAACCTGCCCACTGTCTGTAAACCTTCTTATTATGCCTATTTCGCTTTCTTCTAGCATAAATACAATGTTTTTGCTCCTTGTATTATAATCAAACTCTACAAAACTCCCTTTATTTTCAAATTCTGCTATTTCATTTTCTGAATATACTTTACCTTCAATTGGGTTATATGTTCTGTTATATAATTCTGAATAGATTTTAGAATATGCTTTTGTTCCCTCTTGAATTATATAATAGTCACCATTGGTTTTCTTGTATATTATTCTATCTGGTTGTTGTAATGTTAAGTTCTGACCTACTTGTCCTAATTCTCCTTGTTTTTCCTGATTTTTTTCTACTTTATATATAGCAAATAAAATTAGCCCTATACTTAATAGTAATATTAGACATTTTCCAGTTATTAACATTTTTTTATTTTTTTGTATTTTTCCAATAGCTGTTACAAGTATGCTTGTTATAAAGCAAATTATTATAATAAAATATATTGGCATAATTTTTCTCTCCTTAAAAAATATCTTTCAATTGTTTTAATTCTTTTATCACGTAAACTCCTTCTAATTCCTCTTTATATTCCTCTGCTTTATTTTTTATATCTCTCCATACAACATTTTTTATCCCTGCATCTATTGCGCCTTTTATATCCATTTTAAGGCTATCTCCAACCATCGCAATTTCGTCCATTTGAAATTTTCCCGCCGCTTGCTCAAAGCTTTCTTTATATGGTTTTGTATATTTTTCTGCTCCATAAAATTCAGTAAAAAATTTACATATTCCTATATTTTCAAGTCTTTTTATTTGACATTCGATAAACCAATTTGTAAGTATAACTAATTCATATTTTTTGGATAAATACGCTAGTGTTTCAAAATCTTCCTTTGGATATTCTTCAGGTACTGCTATCCTTCCTATATTTTCTAGCCATATATCCATAAATTCATATGGCAAATGTAGATTTAGTTTTTCATTTAAATAATCGATTACTTCTTTTTGGTCGAACTTTGTTTTCCCTTCCTCATATTCTGATTCCACTTCATTTATTTTTTTGTATAAGTCGTTTGTTTTGGGATAATTTATTACGTTTAGAGCTATATCTGCTGCTTTTTCGTATTCGTCTTTCCACATGATTAATGTGTTATCTAAGTCAAATATTATTCTCTTTATCATTTTTTCTCTCCTTATTTTCGATTTTTATATTGTTTTTAACTGTTATTCTTACTATCACATTCTTTTACATATTCCACAATATCTGAATTAACCATTTGTATTCTTTCATCTCCTAGAAGTTCCTCCATTGAATACCAC